>JAJYWW010000149.1 GCA_021791295.1 bacterium
TTACGGTTCTCAGGGGCACGCTCACGCCTTAAATTTAAAAGATTCCGGCGTGAAAGTAATTGTAGGTTTGAGACCTGAAGGCAACTCTTTTTCAAAAGCTAAAAATGCCGGTTTTGAAGTATATCCTGTAAAAGAAGCCGCCGAAAAAGCCGATGTTATAATGATTTTGCTTCCCGACGAAATTCACGGAGAAGTTTATAAAAACGATATAGAACCGGGTTTAAAAGCTGATAAATATCTCGTTTTTGCTCACGGCTTCAGCATTCATTTCGGACAGATAGTTCCTCCTAAAGAAGTAAACGTTTTTATGGCTGCTCCTAAAGGTCCGGGGCATCTCGTGCGCCACGAATTTGAAAAGGGAGGCGGCGTACCTGATTTAATAGCCGTTCATAACGATTATTCAGGCAATACGAAAAATATGGCATTGTCTTATGCGGCTGCAATAGGCGGCGGTAAAGCCGGCATATTAGAATCTACGTTCAGGGAAGAAACGGAAACCGACCTTTTTGGAGAACAGGCGGTTCTTTGCGGCGGTTTATCGGCTCTTATGACCGCAGGGTTTGAAACTCTGGTAGAAGCAGGATATCAGGAAGAAAGCGCATATTTTGAATGTATACACGAAATGAAACTCATAGTAGATCTTATATATGAAGGCGGAATAGCAAACATGAGATATTCTATAAGCAATACGGCTCAATACGGAGACCTGACCAGAGGTCCGAGAATAGTGGACGAAAGAGTAAAACAGGAGATGAAAAGAGTCTTGGAAGAGATTAGAAACGGAAAATTCGCTACCGAATGGATGCTTGAAAATAAAGCCAACAAGCCTTCGTTTAACGCCATGACTAGAAACGGCGAAGAGCATCAGCTTGAAAGAGTCGGAAGCAGATTGAGGTCGTTAATGCCGTGGATAACAAAAAATAAAATAGTCGATAAATCTAAAAATTAAAACATAAATTTTGACATCGGGGCAGACTTATATCTGCCCCAGCATTAAAAAAATGAAATATATAGCGAAAGAAGGCATTCAGTTTATAGCAGTTGCATTGTTCTGTTCGCTAATTTTTTTAATTCTGGGCTTTTATGCAAAACATATGATTTTGAAATATATTTTTCTCTCTCTGTTTGCGCTTTCAGCCCTTTTCTTTTTTTTCTGCATATATTTTTTCAGGGACCCTGAGCGCAAGCCGGATTCTGTTTTAAAAGAAGCCGAAATAGTTTCTCCCGCCGACGGTAAAATAATATTTTTACAGAGGATTTTGGACGAAAGGTTTTTAAATGAAGAAGTTTTTAAAATTAGCATTTTTATGTCTCTTTTTAACGTGCACGTCAACAGGATTCCGTTCGGCGGAATAGTGGAAAAAATAGTTTACAATAAAGGCAAATTTTTTTCCGCAAATTTAGATAAGGCATCTTCCGAAAACGAGTTTAATGCGATAATTTTAAATGCGGGCGGAGTTTTAAAAGAAAAAAATGAAAAAATAGCATTTGTTCAGATAGCCGGACTTATAGCAAGACGCATAGTATGCAAAATTAAGGAAGGAGATACCGTAAAGTCCGGAGAAAGATTCGGCTTAATTAAATTCGGCTCCAGATTGGATATATATCTGCCTGTAAGTTTTACTCCTTACGTCGAAATTGGCGGTAAAGTTTTTTCAGGCAAAACAGTACTTGGAAAAATAAATGATAGCGTCGAATAAACAAAAAAAGAATTATTCTCCTATAAAAACCGCCTTACATAACAACGAGTTATACAAAAACAGCATGACTAAAGGCGTTTTTCTCCTTCCTAATCTTATAACCAGCCTTTCGCTTTTATCGGGGTTTTACTCGATAATTAATTCAATAGAAGGCAGATACTGGATAGCCGGCTGGCTTATAATAGCATCTATATTTTTCGACGGAATAGACGGCAAGGTTGCAAGGCTGACTAATACAAGCTCTAAATTCGGAATAGAATATGATTCGCTGTCCGATTTAATCGCTTTTGGAGCGGCGCCGTCCGTTCTGCTGTTCAAATGGTTTTTTATGGATATGGGAAGAATAGGCTGGGCGGTTGTGTTCGTATATCTTCTCGGGGCGACGTTAAGGCTGGCAAGATTTAACGTTCAGGTAAACTCGGTCGAATATAAAAAGTTTACCGGACTTCCGTCTCCGGCGGCTGCAGGAACTATAGTTTCTACGCTTTTTTTTATTACGAAATTTTCAATACGCACATTGCTTATAACTAAAATTATGCTTATTTTGACGGCGGTAGTCGGACTTTTGATGATAAGCAACATCGGATACTTTGCCATGAAAGATTTTTCGGTTTTTAAACGCAGAGCTTTCGAGTTTCTGATATTGATATTATTTATTTTGATAATTATTATAATAAAACCGGTAGAATCTATTTTTACTATTTTCATACTATATTCATTCATTTCTCCGCTATTGTATTTTTATTTCGTTAATGTTAAGATAAAAAAAAATAATAAAGAAATTAAATAGGTTTTAGCAGGAGGTTTTTTAATGGGCGGCGACGCTTTTAAAAAGATAAAAATATTCGATACGACTCTTAGGGACGGCGAGCAGTCTCCCGGCGCCAGCATGAATATAGACGAAAAGCTAAACTTGGCGAGGCAGTTGTCGAGACTCGGCGTGGATGTTATAGAGGCCGGTTTTCCTATTGCGTCGGAAGGCGATTTTGAAGCCGTCAGCGCTATAGCTCAAGAGATAAAAGGTATTGAAATAGCCGGTCTTGCAAGAGCAAACGAAAAAGATATATACAGGGCGTATTCAGCGGTAAAACATGCCGAAAAACCGGTTATACACACATTTATAGCTACATCGGACGTGCATCTTAAATATAAGCTTAAAATGACGCGCGAAGAATTATACGAGCGCGCAGTCAATATGGTAAAATATGCAAAATCGTTCATAGAAAATGTAGAATTTTCCGCCGAAGACGCTTCCAGATCCGATTTAGATTTTTTATGCAAAGTAATTAAAGGAGTTATAAACGCAGGCGCGACCACCGTCAATATTCCTGATACGGTTGGATATGCGACGCCGTTTGAATTTTTTAATTTTATAAAAAATATCAGGGAAAGAGTCGAGGGAATAGAAAATATCGTTTTAAGCGTCCATGTTCACAACGATTTAGGCCTGGGCACGGCTAATTCTTTGTCGGCGATACTTGCAGGGGCAAATCAGGTCGAATGTACTATAAACGGTATCGGCGAGAGGGCAGGCAATGCCGCGCTCGAAGAAATAGTTATGGCTTTAGAAGTAAGAAAAGATATATATAATGCCGTAACATCAATAAATACATCGGAGTTGTTTAGAACTTCGCAACTTTTAACTCATATAACCGGTATATCCGTCCAGCCGAATAAGGCTATCGTCGGCAAAAATGCTTTTTCGCACGAAGCGGGAATTCATCAGGACGGCGTATTAAAAGAAAAAACCACGTATGAAATTATGACTCCCGAGAGCGTCGGAAGACAGCCGGATGAATTAGTATTAGGCAAGCATTCAGGTAAACATGCGTTTAAAGAAAAACTTAATTCCCTCGGTTATTTGTTAAACGACGAAGAGATAGAAAAAGCTTTTATAAAATTCAAAAACCTTGCGGATAAAAAGAAAGATATTTACGACGAGGATATAGATTCCCTTGTTTCTAAATCAAATCATTTAGAAAAGTACGAATTGAAATACGTAAACGTCGTCTGCGGAGATACTGTTTCGCCTCTTGCAATGGTAAAACTTAAAGTTGACGGAGAGTTAAAACACGATTCTTCCTGTGGAAACGGTCCAGTAGATGCGGCGGTTAACGCCATAGAAAAAATCGTCAATTCTAAGGCTAAGGTTATCGGCTACGAAGTTAAATCTATCAGGGGAACGACGGAAGCACAGGGAAACGTTTCAATTACTATTGAGCATAACGATGCGAGTATTACCGGAAGGAGCGCTCATACCGATATAGTTACCGCAAGCGCCAAGGCTTACGTTAACGCTTTAAATAAGTTGTACGTTCATAATAAAAACGCCGCAAATAAAACAATCTGCGAAATTGAAATTAATGCTTAATCAATTTGAGACAGTGCCGGAATTAAATTTTGGCACTGTATTTAAATAAGGAGAACAAAATGGCAAAACCATTAACCATTACCGAAAAAATTATTTTAAATCATACCGATTTGCAGGAAATATCTTCGGGAGACATAGTAAACGCAAGAGTGGATTTAGCCTTAGGAAACGATATAACCGCGCCCATAGCCATAAAAGAGTTTTCCGCAATAGGCGTAGATACTGTATTCGACAGGAAAAAAATAGCGCTTGTTCCGGACCACTTCGTTCCCAACAAAGACATATTGAGCGCAAAACAGGCGAAAATGATGAGGGAATTTGCAAAAAAATTCGATATAGAAAATTATTTCGAGTGCGGAGAAGCAGGCGTTGAGCATGCGCTTCTTCCCGAAAAGGGCATAGTCCTTCCCGGAGACTTAGTGATAGGAGCCGATTCTCATACCTGCACCTACGGAGCGCTTGGAGCGTTTGCTACCGGAGTCGGTTCTACAGATTTAGCCTATGCAATGGCATTCGGCGAATTATGGCTTAAAGTTCCTGAATCGATAAAAGTTATTTTTGAGGGCAAACCGAAGAAATGGGTATCCGGCAAAGATTTAGTTCTTTATCTAATAGGTCAGATAGGAGTAGAAGGCGCAAACTATATGGCGCTTGAGTTTACCGGCAGCACGTTTAAGCACCTAGGTATGGCGGATAGGCTTACAATATCCAATATGGCTATCGAAGCCGGAGCAAAAAGCGGAATATTCGAGCCGGACGAAATTACCGAAAATTACGTCAAGAACAGGGCGAAAAGAGACTATATATTTTATAAGAGCGACGAAGGCGCGGAATATGCGAAAGTATTAAATTATAATACCGAAACTATCAACCCCCAGGTTGCTTTTCCGCATCTTCCGGAAAACAGCATAGATATTAACGAAGCGTCCGCAAAAAACATAAAAATAGACCAATCGGTTATAGGTTCCTGCACAAACGGCAGAATAGAAGATTTAAGAATTGCGGCGGATATATTAAAAGGTAAAAAGATAGCCAAGTACACGAGGCTTATAGTAATTCCGGCGACTCCCGATATTTACAGAATGGCGGAAAAAGAAGGGCTTATAGATATATTTATGGATGCAGGTGGAGTCGTGAGTGCGCCTACTTGCGGACCTTGTCTAGGCGGATATATGGGAATACTCGCGGACGGCGAAAGGGCGATATCTTCGACGAACAGGAATTTTAAAGGAAGAATGGGCGACGTTACGAGCGAGGTATATCTTGCAAATCCCGCGGTTTGCGCTGCGTCCGCAATACTCGGCAAGATTGCGGGTCCAGAAGAAGTAGTATCTTAATTTAAAGGTTTTTAATATTTATAAAGGAGCATTATTTATGATATTCAAAGGAAAAGTATTTAAATTCGGCGACAATATAGATACCGATGCTATAATACCCGCAAGATA
>JAJYWW010000145.1 GCA_021791295.1 bacterium
CCATAGCTTTTCCTATCCACTGGTTCTTGTCTAACGTCGTAGTGCATCCGGTATCCTGCGTAATACAAACGTCGGAATGGGCCTCCCTGACCATCGGCCTTATTTTTCTGTCCATTACGAAAGACCTTGAAGCTTCCCTTTCAGTCAATATATGCCTGAAACCAAAACCGCAACAGTCGTACCATGTAGAATAATCCGCAACCTGCGCTCCGAGGGCAAGCATTACTCCCGTAGAAACGGCGGTTCTTTTTCCGGCATAAATGTCTTTGTCGTAAATACAGTCTTCAGGAATCATTTTATATGTATGGCAGGCCGGATGAACCGTCGCTATGACACTGCTTAAGTCGTATTTTTTTAACTTTGCTATTTCAAACCGCATAACGTGCACCCATTCGCTGTAATGTACTATATATTCCGGAATGACTAATTCTCTTCCTATTTTATGCATAATTCTGCGGACTTCGTCACGCAGTTCTTTATTTTCGACGAGCAAATTTCTCATCTCTTTATAATCGCCGAAAGTAGTAGCGCAGTGAAAAAGCGGAAATAAACCTAATTCGTATGCCCTGTGCCAGTTTCTTACGGCAACTGCTGCAAGCCCGACGGGATTAGACGTAGCAGAACCATGATAATTCCAAGCGGTGCATGACGTCTGATTTCTTTCATCGACGTATTCCAAACCCATCTGGTTCATAAACCACAGCAAAGACACGGGATATCCTGGAATATTGCCGCACTGTCCGCATGATTTGTGATGCCATAATTTATTGGTAGGAATTTTTTTCTTCCAGCCCAGCAGAGTTTCTGCTTCTATGGCTTTATTTTCTTCTTTTACGTGTATTACCTTAACCTCGCCTTTTGCTTCAAGTTCGAGAAGCCTTTCATGTATATCTTCAAGTTTTCTTCCGGCAGTGTGGATAAAATCCGATTTTACGTTTGCAAGACCGAGCCTGTTGCTGATTTCTATAGCCATATTTATGTCTCCTTATTTCTGGATTAATGCTGCTTCCCGTCTTTTATTTTTCATTCCGGTATGCTTTTTTGTCATTTCCGCATATTCTTTGCCTGCGTTTATCAACGCATACCATTGATGCAGACAAAGGATGGCGGGGATCCGGTTTTTTATCGTCATAATTAATAGCTGTTTCCCATTAAGAACTCCTGACGTCGTCCACAATATCCTGAATTATTTCGTAAAGCGAAGGATCGACGGATTCTATTATTTTAAAAACTCCTGATTCGTCGAATATGTCGTACAGTTCTTTCATCGCTTCCGGCGCAACGTCCCAAGCCAAATTGGTAACCTGAAGGGTCGGCATAGGAATAGCCTTTCTTTTTACTGCAAGGTCTGCTGAAGCATATCCTATATGAGGACCCCAGTCCGGAAAAAAATCCGGCTGTATCATGTCCGGAGAAAGCTGGTTGCCGTATGCCGTAAGTTTTAAAAGCACCCTTGAATAAGGCTTTAAGACTTTTTTTGCCGATTCGAATCCTCTTCTAACCGCAATTTCCCTTAATATAGCAATAACGCCTCCGGGGCTGTTTAAAAACGGACAAATCATAGCGCACGTAAAACACTGAAAGCATGCCCATACATATTCGTCCATCATAGTCCAGATAAGTTCGGGGTCTTTTGATTTCATTTTTTGAAGTACTATACGCGGGGAAAAATCGAAAAATCTGTGGGGCGGACATCCGCCGGTGCAGACGCCGCAGTTTAAACATCCTCTAACATATTCTTCATACCGGAAATCTTTTCTTGCTTCTTCGAAAATCTCTTTTTTTAATTCGGCGGGAACTATACTTACTCCATTTTCATCATATTTCATAAAGCTCTCCTGCTTTACTATTTTCGTTTATATCGGCTATAACTAAATAATTTAAAAATTATTTAGTTATATTTATATTAACACAATACGTCAAAAAGTCAAATTTACTTAATTTATAGTTATTTTAACACAATAAGTCAAAAAGTCAAATTTACTCCCGATTTTACTAACTATTTCTTTTTAAAGTTAAAGGAATTTTTCAAATCTTGTCTTCTATATTTTCTACGTTTTCCATTGCATCATACTTAGCTCTGCCGTTTCCGCCGCCCATCATATCAAGTTCGTAAGAAGAAGTAGAAAAATGTTCATCCGGAACCGTCGGTACGGAATGTAAAATCTGTAAATACTGCAGAATAGTAACGAAAAATAAACCGCCTATCATATTGCCGACCAGCGTTAATGGAACGTAACTATAAAGCCATGAAAAATATGAAATATGAGAGCCTGTATTTATGGCAATTAAGATTTCCGACGACGCCACCACTATATGGCTGAAAGAGTTTAGATAAATCATAAAACCGACGACCCATATAATAAATATTCTTGCAAGAGTGCCGCTTGACGCTATTAAGAGCCACGTCATAAGAGTTATAAGCCAGCCGGCAAAAATAGCGCTTAAAATCATTACGTATGGCGTTCTGTCCATATAACTGTTTGCAACGCCGTGTATATGATTAATAACGAAAGACGGTACAATCTGATTCAGCGATCCCGCTATTACTATTGCAAATATAAAAATACCCGCCATGTTTCCGATAAGCGTAAGCGACCATAATTTTAAAAGCTCAAGGATTCTGCCTTTTTTTGCGATGACCGCGGTTACGGGAACTAAAAAATTTTCCGTAAAAAGCTCGCTTTTGCCTATCATTAAAAACATGAAACCGATAGGAAAAAACATCGCGCCGAATATTTTAGATATATTAGCGCCGACTAAAGGAGCGGTTGCTCCGGCAACGTACGAAGAAGCAATTATGCCGAAAGTAACGTTCATGCCGGCAATAAGACCCGACATAGACATTTCGAGCCAGCTTCGTTTAAGTCTTGCCTGCCCTACTTCTACCGAAGCCCTAAAAATTTCGGAGGCCTCTTTCCCTCCGGGCTTTTCTATTCCCTTAATAGCGCCTATACGTGCTTTGGTAGTTTCTAAGATTTCATTTATTCTTTTCGACAAGTATAAAGAATGGTGAATTTCTTCGGCAAGATTGTTTTCAATGAGCGCCCTTACTCCTGGGTCGTATATTACTTCTAATCCGGCGGTATAATCGTTAATTGCGTTTTCTTCAATTTTTAAATCGATTCTGAGCATATCGAGAGGAGCAGAAACCTGATGCGACGCCTCGCTCACGCCCTTCTGTGCTTCCCTTATAGAATTTAAAGTATTAGGCGTTCCGCCAAGTTCGGTTATTTTCTCCCTTATATTTATGATGTGTCCGCTTTCGGTAGATGCAAACGATTTTAACGCCTGGACTAAAATGGGATCCTTAAGCGTTTTAGCCTGTTCCACATACAGGTCTCTTCCCGCTATCTCGGCGGCAAGATATTTTTGAAGCAGAGCAATAGTATCCTGTGCGGTTTTGGTATTTTTAGAATGTCCGGAGCTTGAACCGCTTTCGCGTTCATCGTTTTTTAAATATAAATCCGTCATATTTTCATTATATATCAAGTCTATTAATTTGACAACACGATGTCATGGCAATAATGTCAATGCAATAATTGACTAAAAAGTCATTATGCTGTAAAATAACTGCTTATGGAACCGAAACCTACGCCCGTATCCACAAAACCCGTATCTACAAAAAGGCTTTTAATTGCCATACTTTCGACAATAGCTCTTGCCGATTTCGGACTTGGATTAAATACCGTCGTACTTCCTCTTTACGCTAAAAGTCTCGGCGCCAGCATAATCACTATAGGTTTAATAATATCATCTTTCGGGATAGCCCGCATATTCGTAAATATTCCTATAAGCATTATAAGCAAAAAACTAAATGCGCAATATATACACATAGGAATATTATCTATTTTCCTGGGCGCCGTTGGATACCTGCTTTCCACTTCATATTATCAGCTTTTCTTATTCAGATTTCTCGAAGGATTCGGCTCCGGCATAATCAACACCTCTTCGATGATAATCCTGACTAAACGCCTTTACAAAGAAGAAAAGAGAGCAAAAGTCTTAAGCAGGTATATGATAGCAAGAAGACTTTCTATGGGGTCCGCGCCGTTTATAGGCGCCGTCGTCGCTTACGAATTTTCCGATAAAGCCGCATTTTTACTCTATGCCGTAATAATGGCCGCAGGAGTAATCATAGCTTTTTACAATAAAAAATTCCTAAACAGCATAAATACTACAGACAAAACGTCTTTGCAAGACAATGCGGAAAACGTAAAAGAAAACATAAAAATACAAACAGATACGGAAGATAATTCCATAGAAAATATCTACATCGGTAACGACGGCAAAACTTCTATCAAAACCGCCTATGCAGATAAAAATATCGGCATTAATACGCGTAAAAAATATTTTGCGCTTCTGTATAATTTTAATTTTATCGCATTATGTTTTTTAACGTTTACTTTTTTCTTTTCAAGAATAGGTTCGAGAAGGGAACTTGTTCCTTTAGTAGGATACAGCATAATGGGTTTAAATAAAGCAGATATAGGACTGCTTGTTTCTATATCGGCGGTAATCGGCGTCGTTCTTACATATTATTCCGACAGAGTTATAAACGTTATGGGAGTTAAAAAATCTATAATAACATCTTTCATTATCACTGCCGTAGGAGTTTTAAGTTTTATAATATTCAACAACCTGATATCGTTCGGATTATCTATTATTTTATTAAGCGCCGGCGGCGGATTTTCAGGTCCTGCAAGAAACCTTTATTTAATGGACAGCGTGGACAAGAACCGTTACGACGAAGCAATCGGCATATACAGGACGTTAAGCGATTTCGGTTTTGTTCTTGGACCTGTTGCGGTAGGAGCGGTTTTCGATTACTTTAATTATATAAATGCATATAATTTAGTTGCTTTTATATTAATTTTTGCTACGATTTTATTCGGATTTTTCGCTAAATCATATCATAATACAAATACGCCGGTCGTTGCAGACTAAAAATAAAATAATATTTTCGCACTATTGTATAACATTACCGTTGTTAATTTTTATTTCATTTAGCGATAAATATCGAGCAAGGCAAGGCATTTATTATTCTTTCCGAGGTGCTTCCAAAAAGAATTTCTTTTATTCCTTCTTTATCTCTCCCTTTAAAGCCTAAAATTAACAGTTTTTTGCCGGTTTCTTCGATATAATCGATTATTTCCTTGCAAGGAGCGCCTTTTTTGACTACGATAGCAATATTGGACTTTTCCTTTGCAAATCTGTAATTAAGGCCGCGCATTACGGATTCAAATTTATCGGCAAGATTTTTTTCATAATATTCCAATTCGGCTTGCGTAGAATCCTTAAGCCCCCTAATTAATTTTTCGTCTATAACGTGCAGAACTGTGAGGAGTTTAACTACGTCGTCCGGTATTTTAAAAATTAAAGGTATGGCTTTAAGCGAAAAATCGGAAAAATCCGTAG
>JAJYWW010000189.1 GCA_021791295.1 bacterium
ATAAACATAAAAGAGTTTAATTTAAAAGATTTAAGGGATTCCATATCTTACGTTTCCCAGAACGTCGTTCTTTTTAACGAAACCGTAAAATTTAATATCGAATACGGAACGAGCGGCAAAAGTATGGAAGATGTAATCCACGCCGCAAAGTTGGCATTTGCGGACGAATTTATTAACAATCTTCCCCAGGGTTACGATACGATAGTAGATGAAGCGGGATTAAGGCTTTCCGGCGGAGAAAAGCAAAGAATTTTAATCGCCAGGGCATTTCTTAAAGACGCGCCCATACTTATACTCGATGAAGCTACTTCTTCTTTGGACGGCGAATCGGAAAAGAAAATCCAGCGGGCGCTGTTCGGCGCAATGGGAGATGTCGCCGGCGAAGCCGGCGAAGGTAAAAATGAGGGAGCCTATGCAGACAAAACAGATTTGCAAGGCGGCTTATCGGATGGACTATCCGGCGGTTTGTGCCGGAATAAAATCGTCCTTATAATAGCCCACAGGCTATCTACCGTGAAACAGGCAAACAAGATTTATGTCCTCGAAAAAGGTGAAATAGCCGAAAGCGGAAGCCATGAGGATTTAATAAAATTGGACGGAATTTATAAAAATCTTCTTTTAAAACAGATGGAATAAAATATAATTGCAAATATAACAATTGTCATTATTATGAATAAAAATAAGACCTATATAGGAATAAAAATAGTAAACGGAACCGTTTACGGCGTAGAACGCCTTACAGATAAAAGTAAAAGCGGAAAACGGGTTTATTTTGAAGAATTGCAAATGTCGGAGCAGAATGCGAAAGTTTTAAAAACGACTTTGCCTGTTTATAGAAAAATATTTTTTATACTTCCACCCGAAATGGTATCTTTTAAAATATTGACTTATCCCTTTAAATTAAAGGGTGCCTCTAATATAGAAATGCTCGCCAAAACGGCGATAGAAGAGTTAACCCCTTTAAACGTCAAAGAGCTTATAGTTTCCAAGCATAAATTATCCGACCATACTTTATTGGTTGAATACGCAAAAAAAGAAACCGTAGCAGGTTTAATAAATAAATATAACCTCGGCGATTTAAACGGCTTGCGGATATATTTCCCTTTTTCCGTATTGTGTAAAACGGGAAAACGTTTTTATTCGGAAGACGGCGCCGATTTTCTGCTAAAATACGACTTTTTGGATAAATCTTACGCCGTTATTTATAAAAACGGAAAAGTCGCGGAGATAATAGATTTAAAACTTAATAACGAATATGACGATGAATTTAAAAATAATGATATAAAAGCCGCAACTACAACTAATATAATAGATCTGAATTATAAAGCACGCGAAATATTTTCCGGTATGAAAGATTTTTATTCCGATTTAATATTTTTAATGGACGATGAACGTAAGCAGGGAAATTTTTTAGGCATTTTTATCAAAATGTTAAATAATTCAAAAGATTCAAGCGTTTTAGAATATTTTAAGATTTCCGATATAATTGGAGACGGTTCGGTTTCGGCTTTTTATGTTAATAATAGCGCGTCATATGCCGTTTTAGCGGCTGTATTAGTATTGATATTCATATGCGTCGGACTCATAGAAGAAAACTATTATAAAAGCGCCGAAAAGACGGTTATAAGCAAAAAGATAAATTTAATTCTGGGAAAATACATGCCCGGCCAGAAGGTATTTTACGAACCGAGATACGAAATTAAGTCCTGTTACGATAAAATAAAAGAAAATTCCGGCGGCGGCAACGACGCTTTTTTAAGTTTTTTAAAATATGCTTCCGAAGAAAAGGGCAATATAAAAAGCTTAAAAATAGACTCGATAAACTATTCGTTTAAAAAATTCGAGTTTAAAGGCAGCATTTCAGGCTATAAAAATCTGCATAAGTTTGAAATTTATCTAAAAAAGAGATATTCTACCGTAAACGTTATAAAATCTTATAAAAATTCAAACGGAAATATAAAATTTGATATTGCGTTAAAATGAATAAATCCCTTATTATAAAAATTAAAAACGGGGTATTAAAAAATATACCTCTTAATATATCCGGCTTTTTAAAAAATAAAGACGGAATATATAAAATTTTATTAAAATTATCCGTTATTTTTATAATATCTATTTTTGCAAGCAACGCCGCTATAAAATTTATTACATATAAAATATTCCAATACGATTTGCAAAAGGCCGGTATAACCCCTAAAACGTTTAACGCAAATTTCGTCGTAAAAAAACCAACTATAAAGCGTTATTCCGATATTTTAAAGTTCAATCCGCTAAACGCCGTCGTAAACGGCCCGCTTTTAAATTTTAATGCAAAAGATTTTACGCCGTCTTTAAATTTAACGTTAATAGGAACTATAAGCGGAAGTTTCGGTTATGCTTTTTTTATAAATAAAACCGACGGCAAAGAACTTTTTATACCGCAGGGAGCGGAAATTAAACCCGGATATTATTTAAGCGCCGTAAAACTGAAAAGCGCCGTAATTTCCGGCTTCGGCAGAAGGTTTACTATATCTTTGGTAAAAATTAAAAACGGAAACGCTTCGGCTTTTTCGTCAAGGCCGTCGGCGATAAATACTCCGCATCCAGCAGGTTCTATGTCGTCTTTAAGTTCCGCAATAAAAAAAACCGGACGTTATTCATATTTAATCGACAGGTCGAAGATTAAAAAGTCGGATTTAAATTCTATTTTCACGCAGATGCATGCGGTTCCTGATATCGCAAACGGCAAAATAATCGGATTCAAAGTCTTAACCGTAGTTCCGACCGGCATTTTTGCATACATGGGATTTCAGCCCGGCGATATAATAAAGTCGGTCAACGGAACTCCGCTTTCCAGCCCCCAGGAAGCCGTAAATTTATTATCCGGACTTATGAACGAAAACAACGTGTCTATAGATTTAACGCAAGGCGCTCAAAATATAACCATGGACTACAGGATAGAATAAAACGAACAGAGTAAAACGAATAAAATAATATGCAATTTGCGTTTAATCCAGGTTTAAATATTTAATTTATTTATTTATTTATTTATTTAATTAATTAATTTATTTATTTTATTTAATTCATATTTAATAATATGATATCTTTTTATCAAAGCTTAATAAAAGGGCGACTTAAAAAGCTTATTTTTGGCAATTTCAAATCCGTTTCCATCGGTTATTCGGAAAGCGGTTTTACCCTGATAGAAGTCTTAATAGCCCTCGTAATACTCGGCATAGCCTTAATACCTCTTCTCGCCGCTCAGGCAAGGGCGGTAGGCGATTACGGTTACGCTAACAATACCGCCTACGAAACCGTTCTTGCCAAAAACATAATGTCCAAAGTTTTCTTGCTAAACGAAATATATATAATGAATAAACAGGAAAAAATACGCGGCGCAAAAGGTTATATAGTCAAAAAATCGATAAGCAAAACCTCCTACCCCGGCATTTATATGATAAAAATAACCGTTTTCAAAAAAGGGCAAAGTTCAAAAAGCGGCGTTACCCTTAAATCCCTTGCACAGTAAGATTTTTGCCTCAAAAAATCACCATAAAATCATCCTTTAATCACCCTAAAAAAATTTCTTGACATTTATGGGGGGGGGGTGTTTAAATATATTCAGCTTAATTTTTATATTAAATATTTTAACCTTTAATTTCTTTAAGGAGGATGTTATGGAGTTGAAGCAGTTTTTCAAGAAATCCCGCAAGTTTTACCTTTTAGTCCTTTTACTTTTAATTTTTACCGTTCCGGTGGCTTTGTCAGGATGCGGCGGTGGAGGCAGCGGAAGCGGCGGCGGCGGCAGCACTCCGAGCGGTGGAGGCAGCGGCAGCAATCTCAGCTCTTTTGGCGTAACAGGATACGGCGGCACGACTCAATTAACAAGCGGAACCGTTACTGCATATGAATATAATAGCGGCACAAGCACGCAAATAGGCACTTGTTCTTTTTCATCTGCTGGAGGATGTACGGTTTATTTTAATTGGGATGGAAGTACAACCGGCAGTTATTATGCGGTTATTACGAATGTAAATGGAAATCCAAATTTCACATTAATTGGTGCAGCTGTTCCAGCAGGAACATATTCACCGACATTGAACACTTTTATAACACTGGGCGGTGATGTTGATGAAACAACGACGGTTATGGCGATGCAGCTTTTAGCTAGTATGGGCGGCAGTTTTACAAGTAATAACGAGTTAAGCAGCTATAACAGTTCAATTTTTGGTACTATTCAATCGTTTGACTTAACTAAGTACACCGCAGACAGTAACTATTTGCCTACAAATAGTACTTTGACCTCGCAAGAAATAAATACTATTTATTATGTTTCCGATGCTTTGGCACTATGTATACAAAGTGGCAATTCAAGCAGCAGTCAATGTTCAGCTTTATTTACTGACGCCGCTAACGGTTCAGGCGCTGCCGCTACTAATACCGCTGAAGCAGCTTATAATTTAGTACAAGATATAGAATATGCTTCAGGATATAATGCAGCATTAAATCTTACAAGCGCTTCGGCTAATCTTAATAGTCTTTTAAGCTATGAAAACTCTAATATGACGTCTTCGCTGCCTTACGAATTTACAGGCACTAATCAGCTTACAAGTTCCACTTCGTTAAATTTTGGAAATTTTATAGTTTAGAAAAAAAAGAAAAAAAAGGTGTCAGATTTATTTATTCCCTTACTCCCGACTGCGTTTGTGGGAGTAAGGGAATAGTATGAATTAATTTTTTAGAAAATAAATAACATTAAACTTTAAAAAAAAAGGTGTCAAAAAAGGTGTCAGATTTATTTATTCTCTTACTCCCGACTGCGTTTGCTGGAGTAAGAGAGCTTTAAAGTTAATTTTATAAACCAGATATATTATCGATAGCAATTAAGTTATTGCGGAAAGACGAAGTATTATAATTTATCGATATTTTCTGAAAAAAAAGGTGTCAGATTTATTTATTCTCTTACTCCCGCCTGCGTTTTTGGGAGTAAGAGAATATTATTAATTAATTTTTTAGAAAATAAATAACATTAAACTTTAAAAGGAGAGAATGATGAAAAGAAGCAAAATGGCTATTTTATTAGTTTTTGCAGTAGTGGGTATTACGGCATTAAGTTTGTCAGGTTGCGCTTATAATGTTTTCGGCACGTTAGCCCCTTCTAACGTTCCTGTATCGCAAACAGGCTATAAAGTGTTAGGTCCAACAAGCGGAGGTTCATGTACCGATATATTTATAGGTATTCCTTTAGGAGAATCGAGCGTTAGGGCTGCTGTTAAACAAGCTATATCCAAGGTAAGCGGCGCTAATGCATTAATCAATATAACCGTAAACAATACCGTGACGAATTATTATATAGTTCAAACTTATTGCGTTGAAGTTCACGGTACGGCAATAAGGAAATAAAAAGGAAAAAA
>JAJYWW010000177.1 GCA_021791295.1 bacterium
CCTATCAAGACATTCATGTCGGAAACTTTTGCAATCATTCTTATGACATCGACTACGCTTGCATTCTGAAAATCGAAGCTGACCCTCATATCCGTAGGGTCTAAGAAGAATTTTTTAACGGTTTGGGTTTGGGGAGAACCGCCTGCCGACATAGACGATGACGGCGATGCGGATACAACCGGCTGAACTCCCGCCGGCGCGGCAACCGCCGTTCCGCTCCCGCCGCCCTGTCCGGCATATACAAGCGCCGCCCCGTATATAACGTATATAAATGCCCCGAATGCAAACAAAACCGTTAAAAAGAATGTTCGCTTTTTCATATTATTTTCCTCGTTTTAATTATTATAATTCAAAATCTTGTTCTTATCCTGCAATTATTTATTTTAATCCCATAACGACGTTCATCGAGCGCATTTGTCCGAGAATATTATATGTCCTTTCGACCAAATTTACCTCGCTTCCGTTTATCGAAACCACCCTTGCCCTGTTTACGCCGACTAACGAACCTACGGTGATTATATACGACCTGTTATCCGGGGTTTGCAGCATCGCAAAATATTTTCCCCTCCTGTTCATAATGCCAACTACCCTTAGCGATGAAATGCCGTATTGCAGAAGAGGCAGTTCGCCCGCTTTGAACGACGTAACGTGTTTTTGGGTATATAAAAACGTCTGGAACGGGTCTCTCTTTAAATAATAAGGATATGCGACGCCGGGTTTGACGGTGGCCGCAGCAACGCTTTTATTGCTGTCGTTTTTATTAGTCCCGGCAAAACAAAGCGCGCTTTTAAAAACTGAAAAAACGGCAAAAACGATTAAGGCCGCTGACGCCGATTTTCCGATTATTCTTTTTATATCCATTTCATACCTCTTGTTCTTATTCCCGCAAATAAAAGTTTCACGTCGTTTCTCACGGTTTTTTAACCGCAGGCGCCTTCGCCGCCGTTTTAACGGGAGGCTTAGCCGGAGGAGCTCCTATAAAAGAAAAAGCCGTTCCGTTGAAAGAAACCGAAACCTTATGTCCCTTGGAAGCCCTTGAAATAGCAACGTTATGCACATCTACTATTCTTTTCATAACCGCAAGCTTATAAAAAAACTTATAGACGTTATAAAAATCTCCGCTTATATTCATAGAAAACGGGACGGTTTCATAAAAACCTTTGGCGGCGCCTTTTTCAGGCTTAAACATTTTTAAATTAAGATTCAGGGCTTTTTCATAGTTTGAAATTTTCATTAAAAGCTGAGGTATGTTTTTCTTCGACGGAAGTTCCTCAAGAAGCCCCGCAAATTCTTTATTTAGTTTCTTATACTGCTTTAATAACGCGGGATAGCTTCTGACCGTCGCCAAGTACGAATTATATTTTGCGGTTATCCCGCTCAATTCGGTCTGTTTTTGCAAGGCTTTCGCCCTCAGTCCCGAATAGACGAAATAATAGTATATCCCCATTATCGCTATAAATAAAATAATGCTAATAACCGTTCCGAGAACCGCCGGATTGCCGAAATTGATTTTCGATTTAATCGATTTAATATCCATTCTATTGCGCCGCCCCGCCCTATCTCTTCCCTTTTACGTTCATAGTTAAAGCAAAACTTTGAAGCCTTAAACCCTGTTTTTTGACTTCCGAAGTCTGGAGAAGACTCACGCCGCCGAAAAAGCCGGTTTGGCTCAAATTGTTCATAAATATCGATTCTACCTGTCCGTCCAAAGCTATTCCGGTAACGGAAAGCAAGCCTTTATTAGATTTTAAAGAATCAATCCATGCAAATCTTGGAATTGCCGCCGTAATATAGTAAATATATCCTATAGGACCCATCTGCTCTTTTTTTAGAGTTTTAATGACGTTAATCTTCTCGAGAATTCGCGATTCTTTTGCTTTCAACGAGTTTGCTTCTCTTACCTTAGGCATTAGCATTGCGGTCTTTTCGTTATAGGTCTTTATGCTTTGGTTTAAGCCGCCGATTTTATTATCAATGGAATATTGAAGAAAGAAGACTGCTATAGCGGCAAGAACTGCCGGAACTATCAAAAAAACCAGCAAATTCCGCAGACCGCCGGTTTCTATTCTTATTTTTATCTTTTTGGGTTTTTTATTTAAATTAATCTTAATCAATTTAATCTACTCCCCTTAATGCCAATCCGACCGCGACGGCAAAAAAATGGCTCTTATCGTCTGCGATATCCTGTTTGAACAGCAAATTTCTAAAAGGATTTATATTAATCGCCGGAATATTTGTTTTTGATTCTATATCCTCCAAAATACCCTGTAATTTGCTTGAACCTCCGGTCAGATAAACTTTTTTGGGATACTGCTTGTCGTTGTTTGCGGCAAAATAATCTATCGTTCTTTGAATTTCCGACGTTACCCTCGACAGTATCATATCTAGGTATATCGAATAATCGGATTTAAAATCTTCGCCTCTGCCGCCTAAATTGCCGATTTTTATATTTTCCGCTTCGTTAGCATCTATCTGAAATTTTTTTGCTATTTCTTCCGTGATATTCATCCCGCCAATGGGTATATCTCTTCTGAATAAATTTACGCCCTTCTGAAGCACATGGACGTTCGTTTCCGACGCTCCTATTTTTACTATGGCCGTCAATTCGTCGAATTCTTCCGGATAATTAAAATTAAACATATTTTCCAGCGCTATGCAATCGACGTCCACTATTGCGGGATTCAATCCGCATTGATGAATAAAATTCATCTGATTATCGATAATATCTTTTTTTCCCGCAACTATCATAATTAGATTGCTGCCGGCATCGTTAGGAGAATCGCCCAAAACGATGTAATCCAGAAATACCTCGTTAATATCGTAAGTAATATATCTTTGGGCCTCGTAATATATCGAAGAATCAAGCTCGTTAGGCTTCATTTTAGGCATTTCTATGGTTTTTATTATGACATGTTTACAAGGTATTCCTATGGCGACTTTTTTTTCGCCGATGCCGAGTTTGGAAAAAGAGCTTTTAAGATAGGAGGCGGCCGAAGCGGGGTCGTTTACAGTGCCGCCGCCGACGGCGCCCGCAGGCAGGTCTATTACGTCAAGAGCATCGATATAATATTTGCGTCCAGACTTGGACAATTCAAGAACTTTAAGAGAGTTAGAGCCTATATCGACTCCGACGCCAGTTTTCGAACCGATGCCTAATTTTAAAGCCATATTAGCCCCGTAGAGAATTATACTTATATAGTATATATCGGCTTTTTAAGAGCCTGCTTTAATAATATTATCTTTAATAATATTATTAAGATAACCTCAATTAAATTGAAAGTCAAGTTTTTTATTATTTTTTATAAAAATTATAATCTTTTTGGTTTGATTTTAAATTCAAAAATCGTATAATGTTTCTAAAAAAAATTATAAATTATGAACAAAAACAAAATAGCCGCATATTCTTTTTTCTTCGTCCTGCTCATTCTTTTTGTCGTCAGGCTTATACTCATAACGAAAATAGACCTGATTCCCGAAGAAACATATTACTGGCAATGGTCGAGGCATCTCTCCTTTTCTTATTACGATATGTCGCCTATGATTGCCTATACTATAGCCCTTACGACGCTTTTCGGAAAATTAAACTCGCAGTTTTTCGTAAGACTCGCCGCTCCGGTAATATCGCTGTCGCTGTCGTTTTTTGTATTTGCCGCGTTAAAAAAAATAACGGGAAAGTCTCTGTATTCGTTAATCTGGGCGGTGCTGTTAAACGCCATACCTATATTTAACGTAGGCTCCGTACTGATAGTTTACGGAAACCTGCAGATGCTGTTTTTTTCATTGACCGTTCTGCTCCTCGTATATCTTGTAATTACGGAAAAAAATTATTACTGGTATTTAATAGGTATTTCTACAGGATTTGCATTGTTAAGCAAATATACGGCGGTCTTTATATACTTAATAGTCTTTATTTTCCTTCTGTTGAGCAAAAAACACCGAAAATATTTTTTAAGAAAAGAACCATATCTGGCTTTTTTAATATCCGCTGTTATGTTTGCGCCCGTAATAGTATGGAATTATTCTAACGATTTCGTGTCTTTCAGACATCTTTTAACGCTATCCGGCGGATACGAAAACTTCAGCATTTTTTTATCCAACTTTTTTTTATTTATAATATCTCAAGCCGGCATAATTTCACCGTTTTTATTCATAATTATTATGTACGCCGCATTTGCCGGCCTGTATCTGGGTTTAAAAGAAAAGAACGATGTATACACTATTCTTGCGACGGCTTCTTTAGTTCCCTTTTTATATTTCGTATATCAATGCACAAAAACGACGGTTCAGCCTAACTGGCCGGTATTCTTATATTTTCCTGCTTTTCTGCTTGCTTTCCTTTTGTCCTTGAGATTATATGCCGCCTTGACGTCGGGCGGGATAAAAAAAGCTATGCTTTATTTTTACGGCTTGTCCTTTTTGACTGGGCTCGTATTCTCTCTTATTATTTTTATTGCGCCGTATTATACGGTTTTCAGGCCTTTTATAAACATTAAAATTAGCAAAAGCCCGTTGAGGGATATGCTGGGTTGGAAAGAAATGGGCGCGGAAGTAAGCAAAATACTTAAGAAGCATGAAAAAGACCGGCTGCTTATAGCTTCAAGAAGATTTCAGACGGCGAGCGAACTTGCATATTACGTCGAAGGAAAACCGCAGACTTACTCGTTTAATTATTTCATAAGGGATAACGAATATTCTTTATGGAACGACTTTAAAAATAAAAAAGGGCGCAACTTTCTTTACGTAATAAATACGAAATACGGCGGCAAACTGGAAAAAAGTTTGTGCCGCAACTTTTCAAGCTGTTCCTATGTAAAAAAAATAAGCATCAAAAGCAAATACGGCCAAAATATAAGGACTATTAAAATTTATATTTTAAAAGATTTTTTATATAAAGATAAATTTATGTTTAAAAAATTCTCTTCGAAGGAATTCTGATTGCTATTCTTTATTTTACGTCAACTCTTTTAGCGCTTTTTCAAATGCCTTTATGTGGGCGCTTTCCGCTTTTGCAACCATTTCGAACCAGCCCGCCAGTTCTTCGTTGCCTTCTTCTCTCGCTTCCCTAGCCATTTTCGGGTACATTTCCGTAACTTCGTACTTTTCCCCCTCTACAGCCGCCTTAAGATTTTCCGCGGTAGATTTTATCCAGCGCAAATGATTCAAATGTCCGATAGCATGGGCGGTTTCTCCTTCCGATATCGTCCTGAAAAGCTCGGCAACCTCGTGATAACCTTCGGCGTCCGCCTGCCTTGCAAAAGCTATATATTTTCTGTTTGCCTGGGATTCTCCGGCAAAAGCTTCTTTTAAGTTTTCTTCAGACTTCGACATAAATATC
This sequence comes from bacterium, assembly GCA_021791295.1. The sequence continues at coordinate 5,336 of JAJYWW010000177.1, forward strand.
CCTCCTTTTTAATCCGACCCGATTTATTTTATATTATTTTCCGGATTCCTGC
>JAJYWW010000198.1:0-797 GCA_021791295.1 bacterium
AGCATATAACGTTACTATACCTTCTTCAGGAAAAGTCTTATCCGGAGGCGTCGATTCGAATGCACTGCATAAACCTAAAAGATTTTTCGGAGCGGCAAGAAATATAGAAGAAGGCGGAAGTTTGACTATTATTGCTACGGCTTTAATAGACACCGGTTCGAGGATGGATGAAGTAATTTTTGAAGAATTCAAGGGAACAGGAAATCTTGAAGTCAATTTGGACAGAAAACTTTCGGAAAAAAGAATTTTCCCGGCAATAGATATAAATAAATCCGGAACGAGAAAAGAAGAGCTCCTTGTCGATAAAGACCATTTAAAAAAGGTATGGATATTAAGAAAACTCCTGTCAACTATGGACACTCCCGAAGCAATGGAGTTTTTGCTCGATAAAATAAAAAATACAAAATCCAACGCCGACTTTTTAAACTTAATGAATCAATAATACGCTATGGGGATGGAATTCAATTCCGTCCCCGTCACAAAATGGAAACCATGAGATTGCTTCGCAATGACCAAATAACGGCCGCTGCCGCAAAACGGAAAAAGTATGGTATATTATAAATATGCATAATAAATATAACGATATGCCGATAAATGCCGTCGATATTTTAGATAATATAAGCGACGGCGTTATCGTTATAGACGAAAATTATAAAATAGTTTATGCAAATAAGCGTTTTATAGACGATTCCGGTATGTCGTCTTGCGAAATAATTGGAGGATACTGTTATAAGGTGAGTCATTTTAGGGATGAACCTTGCGATCCGCTGCTTGAATCCTGCTCCATCGAAGAAGTT
>JAJYWW010000198.1:807-3220 GCA_021791295.1 bacterium
GGAAAGACCGTAAAAGTTATACACGGACATTACGGAAGGCACGGCAAGGAAATTGCCGTAGAGATAAATTCCGCACCTTATACGAACGAAAAAACCGGAAAAAGATATGCCGTAGAGGTTTTGAGATGCCTCGGAAACGGTTCCAACGCCCACTTAAAATTCAATCTTTCCCAGCGTTTGTCGGAAGTCGGACTTCTTGCAGAAGGCGTCGCTCATGAGATCAACAATCCGCTCAACAATATTCTTGCATCTATAGACATGATAAAAATATGCGCCGGCAATTCCGAACTTATTCAAAATAAGGATATAGCAAATATAATGAAAGAAGGCGGATGCGATATCAAGAAATATTTTGAATTAATGAAAGATGAAATTGAAAGATGCAAAGATATTACAAAAAAACTCCTTACTTTATCTCGTCCGGTTTCCAATTCCTCAGATATAGTTAACGTAAACAATTCAATAGAAGAAACGCTTGCGCTTATTTCTTTCACCGCGGGGAAAAAGAATATTATGATAAAAAAGAACCTTGCCGGCGATATCCCGCTTATAAGCTTTTCCGAAGCCGGACTCAGGCAGGTTTTATTAAATATCGCTTTAAACGCGGTTCAGGCAGTCAGCGAAGAAACCGGAATAGTATATTTTATAACAAAAAAAATTAAAGATTATATTTATATAATAATAGTAGACAACGGCTGCGGTATCGCGCAGGAAGACATTAAAAAAATTTTCGACCCGTTTTTTTCTAAAAGAAAAAACTCTGCAAGCACAGGACTCGGTCTGTCTATATCTATGAGCATTATTAAATCTCTGGGCGGGTCTATAGAGGTCAGATCAAAACTTGATTACGGAACCAAATTTACTATAAAAGCTCCGGTTAATAAAAATTTTTCGGAAAATGAAGAAATTTAATATAATTTAATACGGGATAAAAAAATTTTTAAATATGAAGACGGTTTAATATGGACAACCATTCAGTTTCTATACTTATAGTCGATGACGATATCAATTACAGAAAAATTCTCTCCGATTTTTTAAAAAACGAAGGTTACGACGTAGATTCCGTAAATTCTGCCGAAGAAGCTATAGACAGATTAGAAAAAGATTTTTTTAATATTATTATATCGGATTTAAAACTTCCTGGAAAAACCGGCATAGAACTGTTAAAAACGGTAAAGTCGAGGTCGGAAGATATAGAGATGATAATTCTTACGGCATTCGGCAGCGTAGATTCGGCGGTATCGGCTTTAAAAATCGGAGCATGCGACTATTTAGTTAAACCTTTAAGTTTAGAAGAACTCAGCATAACCTTAAAAAAACTGATAGAAAAATTGCAGCTTAAAAATTATGCCTCGTATTTTAAGAGAGAAATATTTAAAAAATTTTTTATAGGAAAATCGAAAGCCGCCGCTAAAGTTATCGACGATATTACCGTAGCGGCAAAATCTAATTTAAACGTTTTGATATCGGGGGAATCCGGAACAGGCAAGGAACTTAGCGCAAACCTGCTTCACAGGCTCTCTTCGAGGAGAGATAAACCGTTTATAATAGTCGATTCCTGTAATTTATCGGAGAATCTTTTCGAATCCGAGCTTTTCGGGCATGAAAGAGGTTCGTTTACCGGAGCGGATGCTCTTAAAAAAGGACTCCTTGAATATGCGGACAAAGGAACTCTTTTTATCGATGAGATAGGCGAAGTAAGCAGTATAATACAGGCAAAACTTTTAAGGATAATTGATACAAAAAGTTTCAGGAGAGTAGGTTCGTCGAAAAATATTTTTATAGATACAAGGATTATAACGGCAACGAATAAAAATTTAAAAAAAATGGCAGAAGACGGAAAATTTAGGGGAGATTTGTTTTACAGGATTAGCGGTTTTACCATAGAACTTCCTCCTTTAAGGGAAAGGAAAGAAGACATTCCTTATTTAGCGCATTATTTTTTAACAAAAGAAAATAAAACCTCTTATTCTAAACCTATTACCCAGTCGGCATTAAATAAGCTGATGGATTATGCTTGGCCGGGAAACGTCAGGGAACTGAAAAACGTAATAGAAAGGTCTATAGTTTTATCCGAAGATAAAGAAGAAATTACGGATGCCGCTATTCAGCTTGAGATTGCCGGGGGCAAAAATTTAAACTGCGGAGACGAATTTGAAATGTTCGAAAAAAAAATACCTATTAAAGAAATAGAAGAAAAGTACATAAGCTATCTTCTTTCCAAAGGGCATACTAGAGCCGAAATAGCCTATATTATAGGCGAAAGCGAAAGATCTGTTTACAGAAAGCTTGCAGGTATAAAAATTTAACTAATTAAGTTTATTTATTGTTTTAAAAGATAATTGTAACATATTTTTTTTTATTGGATTAAAATAAATAAAATAGCTGTTTTATTTAAAATAATTTGTTATAT
>JAJYWW010000198.1:3230-5282 GCA_021791295.1 bacterium
TTAAAACCAAGCTTATTTCGTTGATTATAATCTCTGCAATAGTGGTTTTGTTTGCGCTTACTTATTATGCATTGTATTTTCAAAATAAGATGTCCGTAAAAACTACGTCTTTCGATGCAGTAGTTACGGCAAAGACAATGCTTTCCAGTTTAAACGCCATGATGCTTAACGGCACTATTTCAAATAAATCCGACAGACGCCAGTTATTCGACATATACAGAAAAATCAAAGGAATTAAGTCTTTTAAATTAGTAAGAGGCAATTCCGTAAACAAAGAATTTGGACAGGGTTTAAAGCAGGAGATGCCTGTTACTAATTTCGATAAGGAAATACTTTCTTCAAAGAAAGAAATAATAAGAGTTTACGAAAAAAACGGCCAGAAATATTTGAAAGTCGGCGTGCCTTTCGTAGCAAAAAAAATGTCGAGAGGCATAGACTGTCTTATGTGCCATACCGTTAAACAGGGAACGGTTCTCGGCGGCGTAGAACTAGTTTATTCCCTAAAAAATACTGTTAAATCTTCAGATATTTTTATGCGTAACGTAGTTATATTTTCTATTATATTAATATTTATAGCAATATTATTGATGTATTTAATGCTAAAACAAACTTTTATAAAGCCAATTACTAGTTTTTATAAGAGGGTCAGGGATATATCCAAGGGAGAAGGCGATTTAAGCAAATTGATACCGATGGACTGTTTCGATAAGCCTAAAATTATAGAAAAGCGCCACAGGCAATGCATGTTAAGCGAATCTGAACTCGAGCTTAGATGCTGGGATAAGCAGATAGAAAAATTCGGCGATAAAGGGGAGCATATCTGTAAAAAGTGTAAAGTTTATAAAAATTCCGTTTACGACGAAATTACCGCGGTAGTTAACGAATTTAATAAATTTATTATAGATATAAGAGAGATAGTAAAATCTATTACCGAAGAAGCGATGACTATAGTTGACGTAAGCACTACTATAGAGGGACACGTCGATGAAATAAGCGGTAAAGCGCAGGAGCAGGCGGAACTTGCGACGCATGTCGCCGCGGCTTCGGAAGAGATGTCGCAGACCATTAAAGAAATTGCGAAAAATACGCAGAATGTAAGTTCAATCGCAAAAGAAGCGTCGGACAGCGCAAAAAGCGGTTTCGACATAGTAGAAAAATCGATATCCGGCATTAAAAACGTTGCAGTGCTTACACAGCAGCTTGGAGGTTTAATAAACGGATTGGAGCAAAGTTCGTTTGAAATAGGGGAAATAATATCGGTTATTAACGATATAGCAGATCAGACTAACCTGCTTGCTCTTAATGCCGCCATAGAAGCCGCACGAGCGGGAGAATCCGGCAGAGGGTTTGCCGTCGTCGCCGACGAGGTAAGAAAATTAGCGGAAAGAACCGTGAAAGCTACAAAAGAAATTGCGGCGAAAGTTCAGACTATGCAGCAAAGTACTCAAAATACCAAAACTTCTATGGGTAAGACTTTGAGCGAAGTAGATTTATCGGTCGGTTATGCTTCAAAAGCCGGAGAATCTTTAGACAGTATCGAAAAAAATATAGTCGTTTTAACCGACCAGATAAGTTCTATAGCCGCCGCTTCGGAAGAGCAGACTGCGGCTACCAACGAGATTTCCCAAAATATAGAAACGGTTTCCACTCTGTCGGTGTCTAATTCCGAAAAATCTTCTAATACGGCAAAGGAAGCCGCATCCATTTACGGAGAACTAGAAAAATTAATCGGTATATTAAAGAAATTTAAATATTAATTTACTTTATGGGGGATTTGCTTTATGAGTACTTTTGACAGTCTGTCTCAGGAGAAGGATATCTTTTTTCCGTCTAAAGAAACATTAAAAAACAGTTATGTTGAAGATTATGAAAAACTTCATGAATATTCCATAAAAGAAAACGAAAAATTCTGGGACGAGACCGCAAAGCAGTTGTCATGGTTTAGACACTGGGATAAAGTGTTAGACCAATCAAATCCTCCTTTTTATAAATGGTTTACGGGGGGCAAAACCAATATAGCCTATAATGCTTTAGACAGGCATATAACGACGT
>JAJYWW010000052.1 GCA_021791295.1 bacterium
TGTCATTTTTTATGGATTTTAAATCTAAATCCTTTAAGGATTCTATAATTTCTTTTTCTTCCTCGTCTATATAATTACTACTTATTGTTTTTCTCATTTTTTTGCCTCTTATTATTTTTTTAAATCTTCTGTCGGGATAATACGGTTTTTAGAAAAATTTCATTTTTAGTCTGCACATATGGTACGCAATATGTATAATCATTTATTACTACAACCATTATTCTTTGATTTGGATATTTATCGGGGTTAGGGTGTTTGAAATCTAAAGCTATTTCGCCCTTTGCCGTTTTATCTATAACCGTCTCGAAATTAACGCCTCTTTCTTTAAGTAATTTTTTGTTTTTATTTTCATCGAGAATAATTTTCATTTTTTAATTATAACGTAAATTATAAGTATTTACAATGTCAATACTTACGGACCATCCGGCGGATAAATCAGGCAATATTAATGCAAAAATAGTTCGTTTGGAGGTTGAAGCGTATGCCGTCTAAATCTAATTAAGATATTCTGATTAGAAATCTTTTGCCCGACGATTATAATATGACAAAAGCGGCTAAGACTATCGGAAATACGAAACAGTTTATCAGCTTCCTGGCAAAAAAGTTCGGGATTAAGAAACCGAGCAAGGAATAAAAAAGAAAGAAAGTCTATTTTATTATTTGATTTTTGTATTTACGTATTATAAAATATATTAAATATATTCGATATTCGACAACTTGATAAAAGGCGAATTATGAGTACTAAAGAATTACTTTTAAATGAAATAGAACATTGCCCGGAGCCTTTTCTTAACGAGGTTTTAGATTTTATGAATTTTTTAAAAACAAAATCTATTCAGGAAAGACTTGAGACTACCGTTATAAGCGAATCCTCTCTTAAAAAAGACTGGCTTAAGCCTGAGGAAGATAAAGCATGGCAGAATTTGTAAAAGGCGATGTTGTTGTAGTTCCTTTTCCTTTTTCCGATTTAAGCCAGGCTAAAAGACGACCTGCCTTAGTTATTTCAAAATTAGACGGTGACGATTTAATCCTTTGTCAAATAACCAGTCAGACCGTTAAAGACAATTATGCGATTTCAATGAATAAAAGCGATTTTGAATCGGGAGATTTAAAACAATCGAGCAATATAAGGCCTAACAGGATATTTACGGCCGACAGTCATATTATTCTTTATAAAATCGGTAATCTCACGAAAAATAAGGTCAATCAAATTATAGAAAGCATAGTTGAAATCATACGAAGATGAATTGCCTATAAAAAAACGGCAGACGTGACATTTTATACAAAATTAAAAATAGCGAGTATGCTGACTGATGGCCGGATTTTCACATAGGCATATTTTTCATAAGCACGAATACTATTTAAAATAAATAACTTATAATAAATAATAACCGGACTCAAAATCCGGCGGGAGCAATCCCATGGGGGTTCGATTTCCCCCTTCGGCACCACTTATTTTATAAGGTTCTCCGGTATTAACCTTAATCTTAATAACTTTTTGCTCAAGTCGGAGAAATTAAATGATTACTGCAATAATAGCGAATAGCGCCAATTAATTTGTCGTATTGTGCTGGTATTAATGCCAACTTAGTTAACAAAATGCCAAGGTATTTCATTAAAATATAATTTTTGATATGCCTGCCGCCCTCTGAAATTTTAATTTTTATATCCGTTTATATCCGCTTTAGTCCCTAAAAATAAACCGATTAAAATATCATATACTTTTTAAATAATATTATGGCATAGAAATTGCTTTAATATTATTTATAATAATAAACATTTAAAAACCGTAATAATATTTTCCGCTGTTAATTTTGCTTAACCTGTAAAGATTTATATTTTATGATTAAAAAAGTGGATATAAAACAATTGGAAGTCGGAATGTATGTCGAAAAAATAGACCTTGCGTGGACGGACCATCCGTTCCTAAGGAACAGTTTTTTAATAAAAACTCTGGAAGCGATTAAAAAGCTATCCGATGCCGGAGTCCATACTGTTTATATAGATACGTCCAAAGGATTAGACGCTTATAACGCGCCCACAGAAAAAGAAGTTCTAAAAGAAATAGAGGAAAAAATAATCAATGTCGTATCGGATAAAGAATCCGAAGAAAAAGTAAAGAAAGTTGCCGGTTATAAAAAAACTTCGATATATAAAGAAATAAACGAGGCAAAAAAAATATTCAGGGAAACGACTGGCATTATTCGCAACTTTATGTTCGATGCGAGATTGGGCAGAAAGGTTGAAGTCGAAAGATTGAAACCCGCTATCGAAGATGTTTCTTCATCGCTTTTAAGATGCCCGGATGCACTTTTATCGTTATCGCGGATAAAACACAAGGATGACTATACTTTTGAACACTGCGTTTCGGTATCGGCTATTCAGGTGTCTTTCAGCGCCTATCTAAATATGAACGAGCAGGATATATATAATTCGTGCATAGGGGGCTTTTTACACGACATAGGCAAAATTATGATGCCGGATTATATATTAAATAAGCCCGCCAAACTAAACGACGAGGAGTTCAGAATAATGAAAAGCCATGTCGTCGAGACTAAAAAAATTTTGGATGAGATTCCCGGGATAGAAGAAATAGCAAAACAAATTGCTTATCAACATCATGAAAGGTATGACGGGAGCGGCTATCCTTTAGGGCTCAAAGGAGAACAAATATCGCAAGCGGGGAAAATAGCCGCTATATGCGATGTTTACGACGCAATCACTTCGAACAGGATATACCACAAAGGCATTCCGCCTCATACGGCTCTCGGCAAACTCTTAGAATGGTCCGATTTTAATTTCGATAAGCTTTTAGTTGAACAATTTATAAGATTCATAGGCGTTTATCCAGTCGGAACGCTTGTAAAATTAGAATCGGGGTTAATAGGAGTAGTCGTAGAACAAAATAACGGCGGCGCAAATTCTTTATTTCCTATTATAAAAATATTCTATTCTTCAAAATACGGAAGATATATAAATGAATATCATCTCGACTTGTCAAAAGAAAATTGTAACAATAAAATCGTTTCCATAATTTCTGCTGAAGAAATAAATATAAATCCTATAAATTTATTTTAACGCATATTTAAATAACGCTTTCTTTTTCTAATTTAATTAACGCCGGCTTAAAATCTAGCTCTTAGATATTGTTTCGGCCATTCGATATCGACGCCGAGCTTATGCGCCGCCATAAGCGGCCAGTAAGGGTTTCGTAGCAACTCCCTGCCCATCTCGACCATATCCGCAGTTCCCGAACTCAATATGAAATCGGCAAACTCCGGTTTCGTAATGAGCCCCACTCCCGAAACGGCAATACCGGCCTTTTCCCTTATCTCTTTTGCGAAGCCGAGCTGGTAGCCGTAGTATATATTCATTTTGGCGTTAGGAGCGATACCTCCAGAAGAACAGTCTATTAAAGAAACTCCAGCTTCTTTCAGCATTTTTGCCAGAACAACCGCCGATTCAATGTCAAAACCTCCTTCTACCCAATCTACGGCCGAAATTCTTACGAATATAGGTTTGTTTTTCGGCCAGCCTTCGGATTTTATAGCTTCTAATACTTCCAACAGCAGTCTTGCCCTGTTTTCTATGGAACCGCCGTACTTATCTTTTCTTTTGTTCGATAAAGGCGACAAAAACTCGTTTATCAAATATCCGTGCGCGGCGTGTATTTCTATCAGGTCGAATCCGGCCTTATCGGCATTTTTTGCTCCGTTTGCGAAATCCTTTATAACCTTTTTAATATCGTTTTCATCCATTTCTTTCGGAACCGGATAATCTTCATTAAATGGAATAGAGCTTGGCCCGAGAACCTGCCACCCTCCTTCGTCCTGTTTTAGCGGGTTGTCTCCAAGCCAAGGAGCGTTTGTCGATGCCTTTCTTCCGGCATGCGCCAGTTGTATTCCCATTACCGACCCGCAGGATTTACAAAATTTTACCAGCGGGCTAAAAGCGTCAACCTGTTTTTCGTTCCATATTCCGGCATCATAAGGGCTTATTCTCCCCTCAGGGCTAACGCCGGTAGCTTCTACGATAATAAGTCCGACCCCGCCCACGGCTCTTGCTCCGAGATGCGCAGAGTGAAAATCTCCTATTACGCCGTCAACCGCGGAATACATACACATGGGCGCCATCATTATTCTGTTTTTTATTTTTATTCCGCCTATTTCTATAGGCTCAAAAAGCATTCTCATAATCGGCCGTCCTCCTTCTTATTTTATTTAAACTTATTTACTACTTATCAGATTATATCACATTTTTTACCGTAAAAAGCCTTGTTATGGTATAATTATTTTAATGGATAACATCAGAATAGGAAGCGGTTACGACATACACAAGTTTTTAGAAATAGCGCTTTTTGAAAACGCCGCTAAAAAATTATATCTCGGAGGCGTATTAATAGAAGGGCATATAGGGGTTGCCGCCCACTCTGACGGCGACGTCGTGCTTCACTCGCTTACCGATGCTCTCCTTGGAGCCTTATCCCTCCCCGATATAGGCGTTCTTTATCCTGATAATCTTAAATCCACGAAGGGAATTAACAGTGTAGAAATAATAAAATACGCCTACGGTTTGGTAAAAGATAAAGGATACGGCTTAGTCAACGCCGATATTACTATTATAACGCAGACGCCTAAAATTTCCGCATATAAAGAACAAATGACGGTTTCGATATCTTCCGCTTTAGGCGTCGATAAAACGCGGCTCAACATAAAAGGAAAAACGAAAGAAGGCCTCGACTCGGTCGGAAAGCAAAAAGCCATAGAATGCTTCAGCGTATGCCTGCTTTCTCATGAATAAACTTTCGCACCGGTAAAAAAATGAAAAATTACGCCGTACTGCTTGCTGCGGGAACGGGTTCCCGGACGGGCGCCGCAATACCCAAACAGCTTATAAAAATTAACGGGAAAGAAATCATACTCCTCAGCCTCGAAATTTTTTTTAAATCAAAAATTAATTTCGAAACGGTTATCGTAGCGACCCCGCCGCCGTCGGTTTTTAAATTTGACTGGAATAATTTTTTTAAAAAAAATCTCGGAAACGGCGAAATGGAAAAATTGCAGATAATAACAGGCGGAGAAACAAGACAGCGGTCGGTAGGTAATTCTATAAAATATTTAGAAAGTATTATTCCTCCTGCCGAAACGGAAAATGCCGTCGTTTTTATCCATGACTCCGCAAGGCCTTTCGTAACGGACGAAGAACTGCATTTATTGTTTCAGAAAACCGCCG
>JAJYWW010000155.1 GCA_021791295.1 bacterium
CGGATAATATCGACAGGGTTGCAGATACGCTTCTTGACGAATTCTCTAGATGGGGTTACGGAAAGGTTATAACTCCAAGCATAGATTTTTTAGACGTTTTTTTATTGAGTTCTAAAGCACGCGAACTTTTTAAAGTTGCCGATATAAGCACCGGTGAAATGCTGTCATTGAGAAGCGATTTTACTCCTCAGATAGCAAGGTTAAGCTCGGCATTAAAAAATTCGGTCGCCCTGCCGTATAAGTTTTCTTACTGCGGTCCGGTTTTAAGGAATTTAGACCCGGTTCTAGGCAGACCCAGAGAAATATGGCAGACAGGGGTAGAATCGGTCGGACCGGAAAGTCCCGAAAGCGATGCAGAGCTCATAATAATGGGCATTGAATCTTTAAAGCGGCTCGGAGTTGAAGATTTCAGCGTAGATATAGGAAACGTAAAATTTTTTAAAGGAATCGTATCCGACATAGACCGCGCCGTAAGAGAAAAAATAGAAGAATTTATTTTAAGAAAAGATTCTTCGGGCTTAAACGTTTTTCTTGAAGGAGTTTCTATACCGCAAAAAAAGAAAGAAATTATAAGCGAGCTTCCATTTATTTTCGGCGAAAAATCCGTTATAAAAAAAGCATGGAAAATGGCTTCCGACGAAAAGTCGCAAGAAGCGCTGGAAACCCTTGAGAGGATACTTTCGTATATAAAATATTATAAGTTAGAAGAATATATAACTATAGACCTTGGCGAGATTAGAGGGTTAAACTATTATACCGGAACGATATTTGAATGTTTTGCGCCTCATGTAGGTTACGAAATTTTCGGAGGCGGCAGATATGACAATTTAATAGGCAAGTTCGGCGAAAACTGTGCCGGAGCCGGTTTTGCGGTAAATATAGATACTTTATGCAGATACGGGAATTTTTCGCAAAGCGGATTAAAAAAAAGAGATTTTCTTGTTTTTAATAAAACGGCCGACAAAAAACCTGAAGTCGAAATTATTTTATTTTTGCGCAAAAAAGGATATGCCGTCGAAACAAATTTTATGGATTACGGATATTTAGAGACCGTAAAATATATGAAGGAAAATAGAATAAAAAAAATTATAAACATAACGGAAGACCATATTTTGCTGGGCGATATAAATACCGGCAAAGAAATAAAATTTAAAAATATATCGGAACTTAAAAAATTTACCGAAAATATATAAAATTATAATCAAAAAAAATATGAGAAAAAAAAATATTATAGTCGTCGGTCTTCAGTGGGGAGACGAAGGAAAGGGTAAAATAGTCGATTTGCTTGCTAAAAACGCAGATATAGTAGCGCGTTACCAGGGCGGAAATAATGCAGGGCATACCGTCGTGTGCGGCGAATTAAGCTTAGTATTCAGATTAGTGCCTTCAGGTATATTAAACGAAGATAAAATCTGTATTCTTGGAAACGGCGTAGTAATAGACCCATCCGTTCTTTTTCAGGAGCTTGAGGATTTAAAAGCCGTCGGAATAAATATTAAGAACAGATTTTTTATATCTTATAAATCGCATATAATTATGCCTTATCATAAAAGACTTGATACGGCAAGGGAAAGATTGCGAGGCGCCGGTATGATAGGCACTACCGGAAGGGGAATAGGTCCGGCATATGAAGATAAAGTTGCAAGGCTCGGAATACGGGCGGTAGATCTGCTAAACAGAGACGTGCTGTATAATAAAATAGTTTTGAGCCTTAAAGAAAAAAATTATCTATTTAAAAACGTGCTTGGGGAAGACGTATTTAATCCTGACGATTTAATTGAAGAATATTTAAATTACGGAGAAAAAATAAAGGACTTTCTGATAGATGCGTCTATATTTATAAACGAAAAATTGGAACAGGGACTTAACGTTATGCTGGAAGGCGCACAAGGTACTTTTTTAGACGTCGACCACGGCACTTATCCTTACGTTACGTCATCTAATACGGTAGGAGGTTCTTCGCTTGCGGGCGTAGGTTTGGGGCCGACGAAAATCGACGAAGTTATCGGTATCACCAAAGCATATACTACACGTGTCGGGGAAGGTTATTTTCCGACGGAATTAAAAGGCGACGACGGCAAAAACATCAGGGATAAAGGAGAAGAATTCGGCTCCGTTACGGGAAGGCCCAGAAGATGCGGCTGGTTCGACGTAAATTTAATTAAAGAAGCAGGCCGTTTAAACGGAATTACCGGAATGGTCGTTACGAAACTCGATGTTTTATCGGGCCTGCCGAAGATTAAAATTTGTACGGGTTATATGCTGAACGGTGCCGTAATCAATCATCTGCCTTTTTCTTCATCCGACTACGAAAAAGCTGTTCCGCTTTATGAAGAAGCGGAAGGATGGAGCGGCGATATATCGCAAATAAAAGATTTTAAAGACCTGCCGGTGAATGCCCAGAAATATATTTTAAGAATAGAAGAGCTTACCGGATTGAAAATCAATATGCTTTCCATAGGAAAAGACAGAATGCAGATTATAAATTTAAAAAATATATTTTAGGACGGGTTTTGTATTGCAGACAATTTTTAGATGCGGCTTTATCGGAAACTAATTCCGCCGATGTCCGCTATATAGCTTTCCAGTCATTTTTAACGGCGCCGTTTTTATTGCGGCAGATTAGCGAACTGGAATATTCCTTTACCGGAAAAATAATATGCGATGCAGGTACGGGTTTGGGAATACTCCCCTGTATCCTTAAAGAAAAAAATCCTTTAAAAATTATAGGATTAGATTCAGACGCAGGTTCTTTAAAGACTGCGGCGGCGCTTGGCGGCAACGCCGCAAACACTTCTTATATTAACGCCGACATCCGCAGTATGCCTTTCAAAGCGGAAATATTCGACGCAATTTTCGCAAGATATGTTTTTCAGCATACAAATCTTTCGGCTTCGTTTCTTTCGGAAATAAAAAGAACTTTAAAATACGGCGGATTGCTGATTTTAATAGACATAGAAGACGATATGACGCTCCATTATCCTGAGCCGACCGGCAATTCAAAAAGATTGTTTAATGCCTATTCGCGTTATCAGGCTCTAAACGGAGGCGACAGAAATATTTCTAAAAAATTGCCTTCATTTTTATCATCCGGCGGTTTTTGCGATATTAAAATAAAGCCCTTTACCCAGATTTTTTTTAAAAGAAAAAACGATTACGGCAGCGCCGGGCAGATTAAAAACGCATTTTTGTTATTGCAGAACGAATTTGAATCGATAAAAAAAAATCTTTTTGAAAAAAAAATGATTACGCCGTCGGAATATCACATTGGATTAAACGATTATTATAAATTTTTAAATTCCGAAAAAGAAGATATATTAATTTCTAAAACGGATTTCTTAATTACATGCGTAAAAAACTAAAAGAATAACGTCGGTATAACTTATGAAAGGCGAATTTAGAGCTTTTATAGCTATAAATAAAAGGGAAATTTTAAAATTTACGAGACAGAAGTCAAGGCTCGTTACCGACCTCTCAAGACCTGTGATATGGCTTTTATTCGTAGGTTACGGAATTTCTACTCTCGTAAAAATGAAAAACGGTTCTTATATGCAGTATATTTTTCCGGGTATACTTATTATGACCGTACTTTTCAGGTCTATATTTTCGTCTATATCGATTATCTGGGACAGGGAATTCGGCGTTTTAAAAGAAATATTGGTTTCGCCCGTTTCAAGAAAAACCTTTGTACTGGCAAAAATTACGTCCGGCGGTATTATAAGTACGGTTCAGGCTCTTATAATGCTGGCGTTTGCCCCTTTTTTGGGAATCCACATTACGGTTATTTCGTTTTTGCTGATAGCGGCTTCTTTATTTTTAATATCATGCTCCATAACTGCATTCGGCATAGTAATAGCTTCTAAAATGACGTCTTTCGAAGGGTTTAATTCCATTATTAATTTATTGGTGCAGCCTATGTTTTTCGTAAGCGGAGCGCTTTATCCCATTAAAAAATTTCCTTTTTTTTTAAAAATATTGGCATATATTAATCCTGTTACCTATTCGGTAGATATAATGAAGTACCTGTTTTTTTACAACAAAAAAAAGACTTTGTTTATGCCTGAAACTCCTCTTATATGGAATTTTATTTTTATTGCCGGTTTTTTAATTTTAATGGTGTTTCTTTCGAACTATCTTTTTGAAAGAGAAGATAATTGAATATGAAATTAAGTCTGTTAAATATTTTTAAAAAATCTATAAGAAAAATAAAAATAGCCAAGTCTATCGAAAAAAAAGGCTTTGTTATATTTCAAATAGACGGACTTTCTTACGCCGCTTTAAAAAAAGCCCTCTCGTTAAACCTGATGCCTCACCTTAAAAAAATGATAAATTCCGGAGATTATTTGCTTGCCGATTATTTTACCGGCGTACCCAGCGACACGCCGTTTTTTCAGGCAGGTCTTTTGTACGGAAATAACGACGATATACCCGGTTTCAGATGGATAGAAAGAGAGACTGGAGAAGAAATAATATTTAAGAAACCGGAAAGCGCCGGGCGTATAGAGGAGCGCTTGGCGGGTAGGAGTCCCGGTCTTTTGAAAGGCGGCTCAAGTTACGTTAATCTGTTTTCCGGCGGAGCGTCGCGCTCAACCTTCACTCTTTCAACGTTTTCAATAAGATATTTATTTAAAAAAAAAGTTAGGAATTTCGATATATTTATAGTTTTCGTTTTTCATATCTTTACTTTTTTGAAAACCTTCTTTTACGTGTTTTTTGAGGCTATATTGGAAATATTCGAAAAAATACAGGATATAGCGAAGAAACGGGAAGTTCGTCCCGAAGGTTTTTTTCCTTTTGCAAGGGCGATGACTAACGTTATATTTAAAGAGATAGAAACTTTCGGCGCAATAATGGATATTTCCCGCGGAGTGCCGTCTATATATTCGGATTATATAGGATACGACGAACTTTCGCATCACAGGGGACCCTATTCATACAGCGCATTAAGGACGTTAAAGGCTATAGACAGAAAAATTTATCACATAAATAAAGCCGTTTTAAAATCGGAACGAAAATACGACTTTTTTATAATATCCGATCATGGACACACGCCGTCCGTTCCTTTTCAAAAAGCGAACGGCGGCAAAATGCTCAAAGACGCAATTAGCGAATACGTTAGCGACCCTGAATTAAAAGTGTATGAATTCGATACCGGTTACAATGCGGTTTTTAAAAGATTGTTTTTATATATGGGCGATTTTTTTAAGAAAGGTACATGCAAAAAA
>JAJYWW010000114.1 GCA_021791295.1 bacterium
TAGTATTGTCGTCGGACAGCAGTTTTCCGATATATGGATTAAAAACCGCCCTGTCGTCCTGCTCGGTTATATTTTCCGTAATTTTAAGCTTATACTCCTTATCGCAAATTTTAGATGCTTTTTCCCTCGAATAATCGTCGCTTAACGCAAGCCATATCGTCGATCTTATGTTTCCTATCAAAGAATTTAATTTTTCTTCGGAGCCGAGCTTAAGTTTTAAAGAGCTGTAACTCTGCGTTAAAACTATATTAACCGCTTTAGACTGCCTGCATCTTGCGAAAAATTCCGCATCGGACTCTATATCGCCGGAAGTCACGTAATTCTGGTATTCGTCGCAGATAAATAAAACCGGCCTCTTAGTATTTACTTTGTCGTCTATGACGGACTTGTAAACCCTGTTTAAAACCGTTCTGAAGTAATCTAATTTCATCATTATGCCTATAATTTTTCCGGTTAAACCGTATTTTGATTCGGACATGTTTAATATAACTATTTTCCCCGAATTAACGGCTTCATGAAAACCCGGAAAATTAAGCTTTTCCTGCGGAGCACAGAAAGTATCTTTAAAAACAGGCTTTATAAAATCGCTGCATACCCTTAAAGATTCGCTTTTTATAATCGACTTGGTTCTTTCGTCGAGACCTGCGTAATCGGCTCCAGCAAAATAAGATACCGCTAATTTAAGCTCGTTTACGTAAGTTTCGGTTTTGTCGGATTTTATTCTTATTAAATTTTTGGCGTAATCTATAATGCTGTTAAGTTTATTATCGTCGGACAATATTTCGTATATATCGCTTAAAGTTGCGTAGTCCATGCAAAGCCTTATTATATTTAGCGAATTTGCCAGAAGATTAATGGATTTATCTTTCCAGAAACTGTCCTGCCTGCCGTCGTTTGAATTCATATTTTCCAAAACCGAGTATAATCTTTCCGCTATAATTTTAGCGTCAAGTTGCGGATAATGCACAGGATTAAAGTAGTAACCCGAACCAGGTTCTATTATGACTATATCTTCTGCTCTGCCGTTCCGCTTTAGTATAGAAACCGCCTCTTTCCAAAAATCGCCTTTAACGTCCAATATTAATCCGCCTATTTTTTCATCCCGAGAATCGTTTTTGTATTTAACAAGCTGGTCTAAAAAAGGATATGCGCAGGCCGTGGTTTTACCCGTTCCCGTCGAACCGAGCACTAATATTCCCGTATAAAGGCCTTTTGCGTCCATAGTAAGCCAGTCCGGTTTTTCTTTTCCTATCCCGTTTTTTTCGTGTATTTCTCCTATGACTAACTGAAGTTCGCCGCTTTCAGGCCATATCATGGCATTTAAATTTTTTGATTTTTTGCCGGTTAATTTATTTTTAATTTTTTTATCGCCGTCCGGTTTTAAATATAAATATTTGTTAAAAATTATGTTCGTCAGAGTATATGAAGACGCAAACCATGTAGTTAAGGGAATAAAAATAACCGCAAGCTTTACTCCTTTAAAATATGCAAAATAGTAAAATATTTTTTCGTCGAAGAAAAATCCGGATATAAGAAACAGATAAATTAATTCTACGGCGAAAATACCGCCCGAAACCGATAATTTAACGATAAAAGCTCCGTTTTTTTTGCCGCTTTTCATTTTAAAGCTCTCCCTACGACGTTTTTTACCGCTCTTATATCGGAATAATACGTCCATAAAGAAGGTTCGAGCATTTTTAAATCTTCCGCCGCAACGTAAGTCCTTTTATTTAAAACCGCCGCAGTTTTTAAAATTTTAACGGTTTCCCGCCATCTTCTGTCGGAAACTATGACCTGCTTATTTTTTAATTCTTCTCTGATTAAATACATTTTATTTAAAATCTCGGCGCTAATTTCTGCGTTTTCTGCCGCTTTACCAAGGGTATTTATGTCTTCCTTCCGCAAAAAAACTTCTTCTCCGCATTTAGAAATTTCAAATTTTTCGATATCTCCGTCTTTAAGTTCAAGCAATTTTTTAAAATTTTCTTCGCTTCTGACGGGCATAATTTCCATTCTGAATAAAAATCTGTCGTAAAGAGGCAAAAGATTTGAATCCGAAGACTTATCCGGCCTTTCGTTAGACGACGCAAAAAGGCTTATTAACGGAATTTTAACGGGTTCGGAGTTTCCGTAATACATTATTCTTTCGTTCATTACCGACAGCAATGAGTTTAGCGTAGAATGCGGACCTTTAAAAAATTCGTCTATCAAAGCTATATCGCAGTTATCGATGCCGATTTTATTTTGATTCCGGCTGCGGTTTCCGGCTTTTTCTTCGCAGGAAAGAAGTTCGTCTATTTTAGTAGCCGGAGTCATTTGAAAATCGAAAAACTTTAAACCTTTCACCCTGCCGGCAAGCGCTTTTAAAACCGCCGTTTTTGCAAGTCCGGGTCCGCCTATCAATATTGAATGTTTTCTTGAAATAACCGATAAAATTATCATATCTACGGCATTTTTTCTTTCCAGAAAATTTGCGTTTAAACCGTATTTTATAGCGTTGATTTTATCCGTTATAGTATAAATATTATCGTTCATAATTTATTTATTCATATAGAGCGGCCTTAAAAATATTATTTTAATAGGGGTACCGGCCGGCAAAGTTATGCTTATATTTTGATTGGACTGCGCATAACCGTTAAGTCCGTTTTCGGCGTCGTTAAGTTCGTTCTGCGCGACGTTTTGCCGAACCTGATCCTGAAACGTATAAGGATTCGAAGAATTTACGCCAGATCCGCCGCCCGCAAAAATAGATGCGGCGCCGACTATGCCCTGCGCTATCGAAGTCAAGATATTTCCGGCATAATGATTGTGGACGTAGCCTTTTACGCCTCCCGAACCGTCGGGCATCATAGCTATTGCGTCTATAGCCATAGATTTTCCCGACTGCGCTATGATTTTATCGAAATTAATATTAAGCCTGTTTAAAGAATGTTTTACGCTTACCGTTCCGAAAAATTCGGTTCCTTTTTTGAAAACCGCTTTGCCGCCGGAATAATAACCTGAAACGGCTGCCGCAATAACTGGAACCGAAGTATTATAGGAAAAAATTTTATATTTCGTATAGGCGTTTATAACAGTGCCTTGCGGAATAGCTATTTCGGAAGAAACCGATTTAAGCTGCGAGCCGTTCCTTTTCCGTCTGCCGTCTAAAGACTTTAAATTCGGCGAACCGTCTTTTTTTATACCTCTTTCTTCATCTAAAATATATTTGCCGTAACTTGCTTTTATAAAAACCACGGTTTTTTTAGTTATCTGCGCCGCCGAACCCGTTTGCCGGCTTGAACCGTATCCTGCGCCTCCGCCCGAATTAAATTTTACGCGCCTGTTCAAATTATCCGCTTCTTTTTTAAATTTTGCGTTAAATTTTTTACCGACTTCCCCTGTCCGACCGCCGTTTAAGTCGTATTTTTCTTTATTTTTAATACCTGAACTATCAGTTTTTGACGGCTGTTTGCTATTCTCGCTTTTGCTGAAAACCGAAGGCGAAAACATTTTTTTATCGTTTATTAACGTATCGTTTTTTACAATTTTTTTTAAAGTTTTTTCATGTTTTCCGCTTAATATATATTTTAAAAATAGCAAGGCGGTAATTAATATAACTAAAATTATCAGCGGTAATTTAAAATAGCGTAAAAAGTCTTTTCCCGATAATTTTTTAGGTACGGTTGGACTGGAATTATAAATATCTCCGCCGACTACGGTTTGGCTTTCGTCTTCGTTTATGCCTGCGCCGTCTTTAAAATTTGCCGAATCATACATAACCGAGTTTCTGCCGCTTTTATCATATCCCGTTTTATAAGCATTACCGCCGTTATCGCCTATACTGCCGTTATTTTCCAAGTCTTCTTCTTTTATTACGTTGGAATCGTTCAAATTTTTAAACATCGGCTACGCTCCTCCAAGTTTTAAACTGCTGAAATAAACAACTTCCAAACCGAAAGGATACTGAACGCTTCTTTTGACTCTTTTAAGAATTAATTTGTCTTCGTAAGCAGTCTCATTTTTCACGGAAGTGTCTGAATTAGAAATTACGGTTCTTATAACATAAAGTTTTAATTCGTCGTGATTGACGGTCTGCTTAATTAAATTTATTTTTTTAAATTTTATTTTTGAAGTAATATCCGCTTTTTCCATTTTTTGAACAAACCTGCTTCTTATAACTGCTCTGAGCGTTTTTTTGCCGTATGCTTCCGACATTTTATTTAATGCGCGGGAAAGTTCGGTTTTTATCATTATCGAATTAAATCCGGTAAATTCCCTGACGAAACTCTTTGAAAAATATACTATTTCACCCATTCCTGTTTTATTATTGAACGGCAGATTTCTCAATACTTTTGCGTTTCCGACGGAATTAACCCTTATTACTACCGGAATCCTGTCTGCTTTATAAGTATAAAAAGCTGTCAATAAAGACGCCAAGGTAATTAAGGACATTAAAACTATTATTATTTTTAAGGTCGTGTTCTGGGCTTCCAAATCTCCCCATATCTCGTAAAACAGCCTGCCGTTTCTTTTTTTATATTCGTCTTTGTAATTAAACAGGTTCGACATCTTTTATTTATCCTTTTATTTATCTTATTTTTTACGTTTTTTTTAGGATACGGACGCAATTCCGGCGGATACGATTTTAGATTTTACGTTTTTAATTTTTTCGTGGGCTTCCCCGCTTATTCCGTCAAATAATTTTGCTACTAAAAACGGAACCGAAACGTTTATAAATATCATTACGATAAAAACGGTTATAACCTCCGCAAAAGTAAACAATCCGATAATATTGCCTGCTCCGCTTCCGGTAGAAGGTATATCCGCGGACTCCATTTTGCTTAATATAGTAAAAAAAATAAGCTGTTCGAGCGCTACCATAACTCCCCAGAATGAAATCTCGACGAACATCTTAAACCATTTGCCGAATATGCCCCTCATATACGGTATAGTTTCAAATCCGAGAATAATAGGGCATAGCGAAAATAAAAGTCCCAAAAAGACGAGCTGTATCAATGCCATAAAAAGTTGTATCGCAAGATAAATTATATTAAACAAAAACCAAATTATACCCATAAGAACCGCTCCCGTTATTGCATGCATAGCGCCGGCAAGCCAGGAAACGGGATTTAAATTCCAGCCGCTTTTTACGGATGCGGTGCCGTTAGAAGAAACGGTAGGTATCGAAACGGAATGAAGACTGCCCGAAATAGAAGACACT
>JAJYWW010000143.1 GCA_021791295.1 bacterium
AGCTTATCCTTTTATTTAATATATTCCTGAGTTCTTCGGAAGATATAAGGTTTATTTCTTCTATATCTTTTTTTAAAATTCTTTGTCGTTCGATTAACTTACTTAGAAAACAGGTCTTGGCGGATTTACGGCTGATTTCGGAAAGAGAGAGCGGATAAAGATTGAAGAGGGATACTCTGCCTGCAAGCGTTTCTTTTATGCCTTTTATAAGCAGTATTTGCGACGAACCGGTAATAATAAATTTTTTATTCTGCCCCTCTTTGTCTATCAAGTATTTTATAGGGTCGAAAATTTCCGGTATTTTTTGTACTTCGTCAAGGATTATTACTTCCTCTTTTACATTTTCAAGAATTCTTATCGCCGAATTTTTAAATCTTATTCTTTCGTCCGGGTCGTCAAAAGTGAAGTATTTAAATGATTTATTTACCGCTTTAGGTATAATATTTTTGCAAAGCGTAGTTTTTCCGGTTTGTCTTGCTCCTGTTATTGCGATAACCCGTTTTTGCCGAAACCTTGATATAATTTTATCTGCAACGGCTCTTTCAATATAATCCATAAAAAGATTATATCAGTTATATTGCAAAATTACAAGGTATTTTTGCAATATGATTTCGTCTATTTATAAACATTCTTATATTTTAGCACGAAAAAAATAAAAGTAAAGCAGTTTTCTCGCAAACTCAGTCGATTGTATTTATAAATTGTTTAGTTATATTTTATCGTATATAATATATTTATGAAATCTATAATAGAAAAATACGATATGATTCTTGAGGCCTTAAAGAACGAACTAAAATCGTTTTACGGAGAAAGACTGATATCTGCCGTCGTATTCGGGTCGGTTGGAAGACATGCGCCGAATTATAATTCCGATATCGATATTTTAATAATTGCGGAAAAATTGCCGACAGGCAGGATAAAAAGGATTAAAGAGTTCGGGTTGATTGAGGATAAGTTGGAATCTTTAATTGCATCGCTTAGAAATTCCGGTATTAACACATATATTTCTCCAGTTATTAAAACACCTGAAGAAGTTGCGGCAGGAAGCCCTTTATTTATCGATATGACTTTAGACGCACAAATTTTAATCGATAAAGACGGTTTCTTTGCAAATGAACTCGAGAGACTGCGTAAAAGGTTAAATGTTTTGGGGTCAAAAAGAATACATAGGGGAAATGCTTTTTTCTGGGATTTAAAACCAGATTATAAGCCCAACGAGGATATAATAATATGACATCCAAAAGTCTTGCTTTTAGTTATCTGCAAAAATCTATTGCAAGATTAGATATTTTAACGCTTCTTCTTAATAAAGAAGATTATTCCGATGTTATAAGGGAGGCGCAGGAAATAGTCGAACTGTGCCTTAAAGGAATTTTGAGGAGCGCAGGTATCGAGCCTCCCAAATTCCACGATGTCGGTCCATTATTTCTTGAATTTAAAGATAGATTTTCTTCTATACCTCTTTTAGATGCCCAAAAAATTGCGCAAATTTCAAAAGACCTCAGAAAAGAAAGAGAACTGTCTTTTTACGGAGATATAGATTTTATTCCTACCGAAAGTTATAGCAGAGAAGACGCTTTAAATGCGATAGAAAACGTAAAATTCGTTCTTGAACGCGCGCAAAAGATCATAAAAACCGAGTGATTATTGAAAATACCTTTTATAATAAAGAGATTAAATAAATCTGACTTTAATTGTTATTATTTAAAAAATCGGTTTGATCTTCTTTTTGCCGTTATAATTTATCTTTACATTTTTTGATTTTAGCAAAATTAAGACTAATGTCATATCCCATTACTGAGGCATAATTCATTATAGTAGATATGTTCGGCATAATCTTAGAACCCGTGCTTTCGAGTCTAGAGATATTGCTTTTGGTTGTATTCATTTTTTTCGCTATTTCTTCCTGGGTAAGCCCTTCGGCAAGCCTCATTCTTATAAGCTTAGCTTTAATATCGTAAAGCGGTTTAAGCCTTTCGTATTCTTCCTTTACTTCCGGATTTTTTAATGCCTTAATTTTAAATTCTTTAAATGTCGGTCTCATATTATTACCTCCTTCATTCTTTTTAAAGCTAAATCAATTTCCTTTTTAGGGGTTTTCTGCGATTTTTTAATAAAAGAATGCAATATAATTATTTCTTTTCCTTTCACAAAACAGAAAAACGATCTGGCGATGCCTTCTCTTCCTTTTGCCCTTATTTCAAATAAGCCGTTTCCGAAAGCTTTTGTATATGGACTGCCTAAATTAGGCCCAAATTCTTCAATCAAAGAAGCTATGTGCAAAAAATCGGCTAATATGCCCGGCGGAAACTTATAGGTATCTTCCTCAACTTTTTGACTAAAGTACGTTATCTTCCAAGCCATAATATTATGTTATCATTTATGATAACTATTGTCAAGCTATAAATTGCCGATGTAGCCCACTTCGTTAAGGAAAAAGATAAAACCAAGCCGGAAATCGCTCCTTATAGAGATATTAGGTTAAGAATCAAAATTGCCAAAAACTTCGACTATTTAAATTCTTCTTTGCGGCTTGTTAAAAACGGCAAGAAATTCTGCAAATTCTTCCGATTATCAAAATTTAAACGCTCTTAATGCCGTTCTTTCGGACAAGATAAAGGATCTTTTTTACGATATTTACATTGATTTTCGAAACGGCAGCAGCCGTGAAGAATTTAGCATGCAGGATTTAATAAATGCCTGGAAATTAAGAAAATTAGACCCGGAATTAAGTTTAGGCGACATGCATTACTTTATGTTCGATGAATTTAAAAACTTAGAATTAAAAAATATTTTTAAACATAGATTCGAAAAATACGGATATAGCAATACCTTTGGTTCATCGGACGATTTTACCGGTTATTTTACGGATAACGCGATAGAAAACAAAACTAATTTATTGAAAATATTTAATAATGCCAACAAAGACCGCTACCCCGAGAAAAAAGATTTTAAAATTTTCAGAGCTTATCATAGCAAAAATACTATTAAAGAATCCAGAAAACATATAGAGGTAAAAACAGACGAACTTTTTGATAAAAACATTCTAAGGATATTCCAGAATATAGTAACCAATCAATTGACCGAAAAAAGAATAGCCATAGAAACCTTACCTACAAGCAACTTAAGAATCAGTTTTTATAAAAATTACGGCGAACACCATATATTCAGGTGGATGGACATGGATAAAACCTCTGCCGATCCAAAACCCATAGTTTGTCTCGGTTCAGACGATACCGGCATATTCTCTACCAACTTAAGAAACGAATTTTCGCATATTTTCTGCTCCCTCATTTCAAAAAAAATAGACAGGAAACAAGCTTTGGATTTATTAAAAGAAGTAGCCGAAAACAACAGAATTTATGGTTTTAAAAACGTTTAACGGCGAAAAAAAAGGGGGGGTGAATTTTTATTGACAAAGCGGAAAGAATATTATATATTTATTGACGAATATTTAATATGTAATAAATAAATCAATAGAGCGCTATATAGACATACAGCGCGCTAAGCGGTAAAAATAAATGGAGAAGGGCGATGGAAGAATCCGAAAAGAAAGATAAAATATCAGAAGAAGAGTCAGGCAAGCCGCCTTACGTTTCGGGAGACGACGACGAAATAGACCTTTATGAACTTGGAATGGTTTTGGCAAGAAGGTGGAAGTTAATTATAGGTATATTCATAGCCGCCCTCATAATCTCCGCCGCCGTATCGATTTTTCTGCTGAAGCCAGTCTATAAGTCGTCTTTCCTTATAAAAACCAGAATAGCCCATGAAACTACTAAAGCAGTTGGCAATATACAATATATTAATTTCGAAATTAAAAATAAAAACTATGATGCCGTTTCAAAACAACTTGATATCCCCGTTAAATACGTAAAAGCGATAAAAGCGATAAAAGCGAAAAGAATTAAGATTATTTCCAAAAAAGTTTTAACGACTCAAAGTCATGTGATTAAAATCACGATGTTAGTGTTTAATAAAATAGTACCTTCTTTAGTTGCAAAAAATTTAGTTAATTATATTAATAATACGAAATATGTTAAGATGATGGAATCTCATGCTAAATCAAATCTTTTATATCAAAAAACACTTCTTATAAATAATATCAAAACGATATCCGATATTTTAGGTAATCTTAAAGGATTAAGTTCCAACAATCTTTCTTCGCAAAATCCTTTATTGCTTTATGGTCACTTGAATTTTCATCTAAGGGCGTTAATGAATAAATTGGTCAATACAAAATTGCAGATAAAAAATATAGATTTCATGTTAAAACATCATTTATACGCAATATCGTGGGTTTTAACCAAACCTTATATTCCAAGTGTTCCGTTTAAACCCAATAAAAAGCTCATTGTAGCCGTATCCGGAATTTCGGCATTGTTTTTCGGTATTTTTCTTGCATTTTTTCTCGAATTTATTGAAAAGAACAAAAAGAGGCATAATAATAAATAATATAATAAATAATTATAGCAATTATTAATTAATTAATTAATAATCTTATCGTTGTTTTGGAGGTTTAAGTTTGCAGAAAGCTCTAATAACAGGCATCACCGGTCAGGACGGTTCGTATCTTGCGGAGTACCTTTTGTCCAAAGGCTACGAAGTTCACGGAATAATAAGAAGGGCTTCTGCCTTCAACACCCACAGGATAGACCACCTCTACGTCGACTCGCACGATAAAAACGCGCGCCTCTTTCTGCATTACGGCGATATATCTGATTCATCCCGTCTTGCCAATCTTCTTTACGGCATTAATCCGGGCGAGATATACCACTTAGCCGCCCAGAGCCACGTGCGCGTCGCTTTCGACATACCGGAATATATGGCCGACGTTATCGGTCTCAAACTATACGATAGCTTTAGGAAAACATATGAACATTGTGAATAGAAATAATATTGCAAGCTTAGACATAGTTTGGCAGAAGACGGATATAGGGAAAGCCGAAAGATGCATTGTTAAGAATCATAAGCCGTGCGTCATATGGTTTACCGGCCTTAACTGTTCAGGCAAATCTACCATTGCTAACGCATTGGAACTCAGGTTGAATAAACTTAACTATCATACGTATCTTTTAGACGGAGACAATATAAGGCACGGTTTAAACAAAGACTTAGGCTTTAGTCCGGAAGACAGGACCGAGAATATGAGAAGGGTGGGAGAAGTCGCAAAAC
>JAJYWW010000027.1 GCA_021791295.1 bacterium
CCGTGCGTCTCTTCAATTCGGAAAAAATATATAACGACACGATGAAGGAATACGGCGTAGGAAAAAAAATTGAACAGTAAAAAAATAAACGGTTTATTTTTGAAATTTATTAAACTGATTCCTCTGGGAACGGTATTAGGAATTTTAAACCGCAAGAAAAAAGAATCTTTGCCGCCGCAGTATTCCCCGTCCCAAATTAAAAAGATTTTATTTATTAAACTGGAAGGCATGGGCGATTCGGTTTATATGCTTGAAATAATACAAAGGCTTTTAAAAAATTACCCCTTGCTTAAAATCGACGTTTTAACGACCGGAGGCAATCCGTTATTCCCGCTGTTTAAAGGCTCCTTGAACGAACCTTATAAATTAAGATATGACGTAAAAATACTAAAACCTTTAAGCCCTGCAAGCTACTATAAAACCGTAAAAGACATAAATAAAGAAAATTACGGCATGATATTTGACTTTACCGGAATGCCGGTAAATATACCTCTAATGCTTTTATTCGTCCAATCTTACAAAGCGGGATTCGACATGCTGGATTTAAGAAAAAAAAGCTACGGCTACACGACTAGAATAGATAATGAAATTCATATATTCGACAACTATTTAAATCTTGTCAAGCCGTTTTTTTCTATTTCTGAAGAAAAAAAATTCACTATAAATTTTAATATTCAATCGCCTGAAAATAACTTCAAAAACGGCGGCGGTAATTTTATCAACCTCGTTCTGTCGAGCAGCGGCGGCGGCAATATGAACAGGAGGCTTCCGCCCGGCAAATCCGCTCTTTTAATAAACCTGCTGCTAAAAAACTTCCCCGGATACAAAATAAACCTGCTCGGAGGTCCGACCGATTATCCATACCTTGAAGATTTATGCGGCGGCTTAACGGCGGATATCGTTTCCGTAAAAAGAACTAAAAACATGCTGGAGGCAATGGAACTTCTCAAAAATTCGTTGTTTAACATCTGCATCGATTCCGGCCTTATGCACATATCGTCGCTTGTTAATCCAAATACTTACTGCCTTTTTGGATATTCAAGCCCCGTAAATTCTCTGCCGTTTAACAACATAGGTTATTATGCGGCGAACATCGACTGCGCGCCCTGCTCGTTTTATAAAATAAGCGAATGCAAAACCCTTGAATGTATGGGAAAAATAGACGTAACCAAAATAATAGAAGTAATCAACCGAAATTTAACGCAAACAACGGCAGTCAATAAATAAAGAGTTAATGCACTTTATTAATGCGGCGTTGACTAAACGGTCGAATATGATGTATAATTTATACATCATAAAGTATAATATTTAAATTAAAAGGCGGGGATTATGCATAGAACCCAGATATACATCGAAGAGGAAATTTTTCAAAAGGCGAGGAAAGAATCGGAGATTTTAGGAGTATCTATTTCGGAATTTATTCGAATGTCTATAAAGAAAAACATCCAAAAAAATTCGGTAAATAACATAAATGTTTTTTTTGACAATTTAAAACCCCTCGAAAGTTTTAAGGGTATTAATCCCAAAGAATATGTCGATAATATCAGGTCCAAGAGCAGGATTTTAACTGATAATGAATAACTTTGCCGATAACATAAATAAAATATTTTTAGATACCGATATAGCGATTTTTTTACTTAAAAAAGAAACTAAATTTATAAAATCGTTTTTAAATCTATACGGCAATGGAACAAGGTTTTTTTATAACCCTATAGTTAAAGCCGAAATATATACAGGCGCTTTTAAAAGCGAATACGACACAATCGAACGATTCTTTAATGTTTTAGAATGCGTTGATATAAACGATGAGATTGGGGAAAAAGCGGGATTATATGCCAATGAATTTAAAAAATCTTATAACGGCATATCGCTTGAAGATTTTATAATTGCCGCAACCGTAAAAACACATGGCCTTAAACTCTGGACAAATAACATTAAACATTATCCAATGAAAAATATAGAATTTATTTAAGAAAACCGGCGGGGAAAAAGGGGTCAGATTTATTTATTATTCAGTCGGGAGTAGAGAAATAAATTGTAAAAAAAAATAAATAACACATTTGACTTTTTTTAACGGCAGGCGTGAAATATAAAATTGCTTAAAACAGCTATTTAGGGTAATTGAAATCGTTGAATTGATGTATTATTTTTTAAAATGATTTGATAATTTGTGAAATTTACGCAAAGCTTTCGCTGCCGTCAACGAAAGCTCGCTTATCTTAAGAGCTTTATCGATTAACATTTCAACGCTAACAGAATTATCGTTATTGCTGTTATACTTATTAATTTGCGGTATTTTAGAATAACCGCCGTATTCATAATGTTGCGTAGTTAATTCTAAACCATAATTATTATTAAGGTTGATATTCAACCGTTCGAATTTTTTAATAAATAATTCAGTCTTTATTCGGTATAGGTATGGTATAACCGGATATTCGACGGACGGATCCACTTGCCAGCTTACAATATGATTTCTGCCAATTTGTTTAAGTTTGTCCGGTATTCCTTTCGTTGATACCGTCCTGTTATAATATTCTAAGGCTACCGATTTAATTAACGGAAGGGTTTTATTTATTAAATCAGTACGGTTAACCGGTTTTAAATTCGGGTATAAATCGTATAAACCAATTGACTTAAGAAATACCGGTTCTACAGGATATACATATTGCACGCAGCGTATATTTTTTTTACCGAATACTTCTGCAAACCCTTTTATTATATCTTCATATGTAAATGAAAATATTTCTGAATCTTCTGCATGGTTGTAAATAAATTTGCCGGAATTTAAAATTTCTTCGGCATATTCTTCAAAAGCTATATCCATTCCGTATTTGAGCAGTTCCCTATATAGTTTTTCCATATATGAAATCTGATCTCTGAAGAATATTATTACTTCCATACTATAGCCGCATTCCTCAAAACAATTATTTAAAATCCTTAGCTTATCCGGTTTGGAATATAAGCACTGAAAACTTTCCGAACTGATTATTACGGTAGAAAAATTAGTTTTTTTTATCTCTGCGCAGAGGTTTTCAAGCGTGCCGAATTTATTTTTAAAAATCTTCTTATCATTGTTCAACTGAGCTGCAATATTGTGATGTCCTCCAAACCTGCCGAATCTTCCGGCAGAAGGATATAGCACCCAGTTGTTCTTAAGATATTCGCTGTTAATAGAAAGCATGCTCTGAATAGCCGTCGTGCCGGTTTTATGGGTTCCGACGTGCAGAATTATTTTCTTTTTAATCATTTTATAATATTTATAATTATTTTTTACATTTTAAAACCATAATGTAAACTGAGTATTAATAAACTATAAATAAATCAGATAATATAAAAAAGGGAGCCAATTAAAGAATTAAAGCAATTAAAGAGATTAAAGGGGTCACGATTAAAGGGGTCAGATTTATTAATTTCTCTACTCCCGAATGAATAATAAATAAATCTGACCCCTTTTTTAATAAAGTAATTACGGTAAAAAGTCAATATAATTTTTTAAAACTGAACAGATAGGCATGAACATACTTATCGCTCATAAGTTATTAATTAACTTTTTTATCCTGGTAAATATGTTCGTACCTATCTACCAAAAATTTTATTTTCTCATTTTACATAAGTTAAAATTTACACCTGCGTAAAATGTTTAGAGACAGATCCTTTAACGCCGACCATCCCTTTGGTTGCGATAATTATTAAAAAAATATATAATCTTAAAAATTATGAATATTCTTCACATAATATCATCGAGAGGCTGGGGAGGAGCGGAAAATTCCGCCGCCTATCTTGCCAAAACTCAAATAGAACACGGAAATAACGCCTATTTCTTTATACACTCTTTTAACGGCAAGTTAAAGAATGTTTTAAACTCGGTAAACGTTCCTTATTTTTCGGCTATCGACCCCGAAAGAAAGAACGTCTTTGCAATTAAAAAAATAATAGATGTTTGCAGGCAGTATAAAATAGACCTTATACACACGCACCTTGCGACTGGCTGCTATCTTGGAGTAATCGCCGGAAAACGCCTCGGCATACCCGTAATATCGCGAATAAACACTTACTGCGGCTATCCTTATTATGCCCTTGCCGACAGGATGCTTTTCGTCTCGGACGATTTAAAAAGTTATTTTCTTGAAGACTATTTTCGAACCGAGCCTTTTTTAAATTATAAACCAGGATTCATAGAAAATATTGTTAACGGATTATTCGGTTTTAAATTCAGCAGCCCAGATTTAAACGAGATAATTTCTAAATCCGGAAAGGCTCACGATGCCATTCCAAACAATTTTTCGGATTATGATAAAAAAATTCAAGGATATAAAGATTTTTTCAATATAGGTGTGACCGGCAGACTTACCATAGAAAAAGAGCAACAGTATATTATCGATGCCATTGAATTATTAAAGAAAGAAACTGAAAGCAGAATAGACGGCATAGGAAGCAAACAGAAGCAGGGCGTCGGAATTCCTCTCTTAGCCGGAAAGCCCATAATGCTCCATATCGTCGGAAGCGGAAAGAACGAAAAAAACCTGTTAAAACAGGCTGCCGACAAAAAACTTCAAAACAGCGTAAAATTTTGGGGATATCAAAGCGACGTAAGACCGTTTATAAATATGTTCGATATCGCTATTTCATATACGGCTAAAGAAACCTTTGGGATAAACAATCTGGAATATATGCTTATGAAAAAGCCATGCGTGGTTGCCCGCAACGGCGGCACGCCAGAAATATTCGACGATACCAATATCATAATAGAGCCGAAAAACCCCGTCGCGCTTAAAGAAGCTATTAAAAAATATGCAAAAGACCCCGAACTAATGAAACTGGAAGCCGAAAAGGGACGCGAAAGAGCCGTGCATCTCTTTAGTTCGGAAAAAATATATAACGATACCATAAAGGAATACGATTTAGCCATAGCGCATACAAAACACATAAAAGAAACAATTTAAAACTTTTTATAGTTAGAAAATTTTATAATCTTATGAGATTATCAGGATTTACATATATAAGAAACGGTTCATCTCTGCACTACCCTTTCATAGAATCTATTAAATCTTTGCTGCCTATAGTCGATGAATATGTAGTTTTGGTTTGCGACTCCACCGACGACACAAAAGAAC
>JAJYWW010000021.1 GCA_021791295.1 bacterium
TGCGTTAAAAAAAATATTTGTATAAAATATTTGAAATAAATTGAAACAGTTCACTATAAGCCGCGAAAATATTTTTAATAAACTCAAGTTTGTTTCCTATGTAGGTATTTTTGCGAATATTATTTTGACTTTAGCAAAATTTTACTTCGGCATTGCCGGACATTCCGAGGCGTTGGTCGCCGACGGCTTTAATTCGCTTTCCGATATTTTTGCAGGACTGGTAGTTTACATATCTTTTAAAATATCCAACAAACCCCAGGACAAAGAGCATCCGTACGGACATGCAAAAGCCGAAATGATAGCTACTTTTTTGGTGGCGTTAATCTTAATACTTTTCGGACTGTCTATTATAGCGGTGTCGTCCTTTAAATTATATTTCCGCTATTACGAGCGTCCGGCGCTCGATACTTTAATCGTTGCATCGGCTACTATAATTATAAAAGAAATTCTTTATAGATGGACTTTAAGGTGGGGCAAGCTTTTAAAATCTACGGGTTTGATTGCAACGGCATATGACCACAGAAGCGACGTCGTAGTGTCTATCGCCGTAGTAATAGGGATTATTTTTGCTATAAAAGGTTATTACTATATGGACCCCATAGCGGGAATAGTCGTAAGTTTTTTTATATTCCGTCTTGCCTTAAAACTTATTAAAGAATCTATAAGCAATCTTATGGACGAAAGCCCTCCTGCATCCGTGATAGATAAAATAAAAAATGTAATTATTTCCGTGAAAGGAGTCGAGCGCATTACGAATATTAAAGTAAGAAAATCAGGCCCTTATTTTTACATAGACGTCGAAATAGAAATTAATCAAAATATGACCGTTAAAATGTCTCACGATATAGCGGAAAGTGTTAAAAGCAGTCTTATGTCGTCGAATATTTATATAAACGACGTTATGGTACACATAAATCCTTTTGAGAATTGAATATTATATAAATAACGGCAGGTTATACCTGTTTTTTAATATCTATTTTATATTCGTTGATTTTTTTCCGCAGGGTATTTCTGTTAATACCTAAAAGTTTAGAAACTTTAAGCTGATTAAAATTATATAAATTAAGTATTTCTTCTATAATTATTTTTTCGGTCAATCCCATTATCGATTTATAAACGTCGTTAATTTCTGTATCTTTGACTTTTTCGATGTAATTTTTTATTTTTCGTTTAATAATATTTTCCGTTTTTTTGTCTTTTAAACTATTTTCGCCGTTATTCAATATTTCTATAAAATCATCAGAATTTAATACCGCCGAGGGAGACATAACCATGCATCTTCTTATTGCGTTTTCAAGTTCTCTTATATTTCCGGGAAAATTATAAGACTGAAGCAAAGAAAGCGCATCGCCACTTAATTGTTTTTCCGGCATATTCAGCTCTTGAGAAAACTTTTTTATAAAAAAGTCGGCTAAAATAGGTATGTCGGATTTCCGTTCTCTTAAAGGCGGCAGGGTAATTTCTATAACGTTAAGCCGGTAGTATAAATCTTCCCTGAATTTTGCATTTTTAACCATAGACTTAAGATTTTTATTTGTAGCGGCAATAATTCTGACGTCTATTTTAACTGGTTTATTGGAACCGACCGGTTCAATTTCCTTTTCCTGTATGGCGCGTAAAAGCTTAGCCTGGAGATTAAGCGGCATATCTCCGATTTCGTCTAAAAAGATAGTGCCGCCGTTTGCGCTTATAAATTTTCCTTCTTTTTTTTCGTTTGCGCCGGTATATGAACCCTTTTCGTGCCCGAACAGTTCAGATTCGAGAAGTTCAGATGGAATGGAAGGAGTGTTTACTACGACAAATGGTTTATCGCTTCTTACGCTGTTTAAATGTATAGCCCTTGCTATAAGTTCCTTGCCCGTACCGGATTCTCCCAAAATTAATACGGTAATGTTGTTATGCGATAACTTGCCTATGGTTTTAAAGACCTCCTGCATAATTTTAGACTTGCCCACAAGCAGGGTATCGAGAAAATCTTCCGATTTTTCAAATTTTTTATCGGTTAAGCCGTCGTTTTTTTTTATTTTTTCTATTATGCCGAGAATTTCGTCTAATTCAAAAGGCTTCGTTATGTAATCGTATGCACCTTTTTTCATAGCGTCTATAGCGTTTACCATAGTGTTCTGCGCAGTCATAATTATAACGTTCGGCTTATCGTTTAATTTTCTTGTATAAGCCAGAACTTCCATGCCGTTAATTTTAGGAATTCTTATATCTAGAAATATAGCAAAATAACGGTTATTTTTTATATAGGACAGCGCTTCTTCTCCGTCGGAGGCGGTTTCAATTACAAATTCGTCTTCCAGAAGTTTTTTTAACACGTAAACCAAACTTTGCTCGTCATCGACGATTAAGATTTTATGCTTTTTCATAACCTATTATTTATTATTATAAAGTCAGATAAGGTAAGCATCCAGCAATTCGCCCTTATGCACGCCTTCCGCGTCTTCCGGAACGGATATGATGGAATTCATAATACCAAAAACGTTTATCGTAGCGGGTCCCGATTTTTCAAATATTTCTGAATATACGGTTCCGTCTTTACAGAAAGTATTCGCAGGAATAAATTCTCTTCTTTTATTTTTTTTAATATATTCAAATGAAGAAAGCGATTTAATTGCGCGCACCCGGCTGTTTATTTTGATATGCCCGTTTATGAAAGGTTTAACGTATACTGCCAAGCAGGTATAAAATGCAACGGGGTTTCCGGGCAGCATAAAAACCGGTATTTTTTTATTTATCAATCCGAAAGAAAAGGGTTTTGCGGGTTTAATAGCCACCTGCCTGAAATTAATTTTAAAACCTACGGATTCAAGCGCCTTTTCGGTAAAATCTTTATCGCCGAAAGAAGCTCCCGCGGAAGTTATTATTATTTTACTTGTTTTTACCGCTTGCGTCAAAACTTCTACTATTTCTTCCAAATTATCTCTGCATACCGCATTATTAACGACGGTGCAGCCGTTTTGCGTTAAAAAATTTTCCGCCAATATTCCGTTGGAATTATAAATTTTACCGTATGCAGGTTTTTTGTCGAGACCTATAATCTCGTTTCCGGTGGAAATAACGGAAACCCTTATTTTTTCATATACTTTTATCTTCGTTATGCTGCATGAGACGAGCAGTGATATATTTTCCGGAGTCAGCCTTGTATTTTTTTTCAAAATAACGTCGCCTTTTTTGATAACTTCGCCGCGGCTTCTTACATTTTTACCGGATTTCACCGGAGAACTTACTATAAGGTTATGGTTTTCTACTACGGCGTCTTCAATAGGTATTACGGCATCTAAAGTTTCCGGCATATATCCGCCCGTCATTATGCGGACGGCAAAGTCTTCCTTGCCGGATTTTTTATATTTAGAATTAACGGAGGCATCTCCGGCATATACGACTTTTTTGGATATAGCTAATTTTAATTGCGATGAATTAAGTTTTTTCGTAAGTTCGGTATTAACGGCATACCCGTCCATTGCGGAATTGTCGCACGCAGGATAATCGACTCCCGATATAACGTCGTCGTATAAAACCCTGTCTATCGCGTTTACGACCGATATTTTTTCGGCTTTTAAAGATGCAGACGTATTTATTGAATTTATAATGTTTAAAGATTCATCGAAAGATATCATTTATCTGGTTATCTTAAGCAATTCGCCGGGATATATAGAATTTGGATTTTTTATATTGTTTTCGGCCATTATATTTTTTACGTTGTCGTGAAATTTTGCGGAAATCCCGTAAAGCGAATCGCCGAATTTTACCCTATAGTATAAAAAACCGCTATTCGTTCTTTTTGCCTCGTAGTTATTGCCGCCGCTCTTAATATAAGAATATCTTACCCTATTGGCCGAACCGCCTTTTAAAAATATTTTTTCTCCCGCATGTATAGCGTTTCCGTTAATCCGGTTGATGCTTTTAATATAATTTATAGATACGTTAAATTTTTGGGATATGCTCCATAAAGTCATTCCCGGCTTAACGATAATATATGATAAAGCTGCATCACCGAAAGTGTTTTGGGCGATAGTTTTTTGAGAACCTTTTCCACCCGGTATAGTTATTTTTTCTCCTACTTTCAGTATAGAATAGCCGTTAAGTCCGTTGTACCTCTCTATTGCCGCAAGAGACGCTCCGTATTTGGAAGCGATTCCCATAAGCGTATCGCCCGGCTCTACCGTATAGACGGTATTAGAACCTGAATTATTTGCCGCGTAATTTGTATTTACAGCGTTTATCCCCGGTATAGTTATTTTTTCTCCTACTTTCAGTATAGAATAGCCGTTAAGTCCGTTGTACCTCTCTATTGCCGCAAGAGACGCTCCGTATTTGGAAGCGATTCCCATAAGCGTATCGCCGGGTTCTACGGTATAAACCGTATTGTTTGCCGGTCTTGAATAAGCCGTATATTGTATTACAGGGCGTTTAGGCACGTATCTTTTAAGATTTTTGAAATTTTTTAAGAATTTACCGTAGTCGTTTGCAGGTATATTAAGCATAAATCCGGGATCGTCCGGCGGCGTAACGTTTCTTAAAAGTTCCGGATTCATCTGCTGCAATTCATACTCTGAAACGCCTATACATTTAGCCAAATCGTAAAGGCTGACCGAATACGGTACTTTTACTTGTTTAAATTTTATAGGTTTTTGATAATTAATGTTGTGGAAGCCGAAATTAGCCGGATCTTTTGCGATAATTGCCGCCGCAATAATTTTAGGAACGTATCTTCTTGTCTGCCCGGGTAAAAGATAAGGTCTGTTTTGCGATATAGACCAGAAATTGCCGCCGGGATCAACGGATAACGCTCTTTCTATAGTTAATTCTCCGCCGTTATAAGCCGCCGCCGCAAGATACCATGACCCGAATTTGTTAAATAAATCTTTTAGGTATTCCGCCGCAGCATATGTAGATTCTACCGGATTCCTTCTTTCGTCGACCCACCAATTTATAGTCAGGCCGAATATTCTGCCTGTAGAAGGTATGAACTGCCACATTCCGCTGGCGCCGGCATACGAATATGCGGTAGGTGAAAAACCGCTTTCAATCAT
>JAJYWW010000129.1 GCA_021791295.1 bacterium
CTGCGGCCAACTTCTCTCCTGTAATAGGTATAATTACGGCATCGGAAGCCACGAGAGCGTTTTTCGACAGGAACCCCATAGCGGGAGGACAATCGATTATAACGATGTCGTAATCAGCCTCAATGTCCATAAGCGCCGTGGTTAATATACTTAAAAACTGTTCATCATCTTCGCCTGAATGTTCTTTTTCTATTCCGTCGAAATCGAGATGCGCTGGGGCGACGTCGATTCCTTCGGCAGTCTTTATAATGTCCTTTATTCCTGCGGTGCCTTTAAAAACAGCGACGAGCGATTCTCCAGCGTCTTTAGCTCTTATTCCTAAGTGTATGCTTGCGTTAGCCTGCGAGTCCGCGTCGATAAGCAGCACCTTTTTATCGTGAAACTTATGAAGGCCAACCGCAAGGTTGACGGCCGTGGTGGTCTTTCCCACCCCTCCTTTTCTATTTATTACTGATAACGTTATCATTTTTCACCCCCTAATAATTTGTGGTGGAAATTTTCCACTTCAATCAAATATCTTTAAACCCCTTTTATTTCCTTGCTTTACTGTTACTGTCCGAAATTCGGACAGTAACTTATTTCTCGGTCATTTTTAAAAACTCTTCTATTGCTTTTTTCATGTCGTCGTAATTCCGTCCTATCGACGAAGCCTTATATTTAACGGTAAAGAGCCTATACTCGCCTATCCTTGCCGGAAATATCGAATAATCTCCTTCCTCGTATATTCCTTTAGTCTCCATCTGTATCGCGATATTCTCCGCCCTGGTCATGGCCGCCGCCATGTATCCGCCTGAAACCGCACAATTCATAACTATCACCCCCCCCCTTTACGCTAAACTGCCTTCATTAAAATTTAAACACCGGCATGGTTGTTTAGTTTTTAAGTTGACCAGCGCCGCTAAAATTTCATAATTAACTTTTTCGCACGGTTTATCGCCCACCGCCGCAGCGTATTCGATATTCTGACCCTTAGAGAGCCCCTCTTCCGTCTCGATAAATAAAGCTTCGTCGCACCTTTTAATCATCTCAATGCAGTCAGCCAAAACCGTCTCGTATTCGTTTCCGTTATCGTAAAAATGCCTGAAGTTTAAAACCGGACTAAACGGAATCTTGCCGGATATCCTGACGTACTCGCCGCCTAACTTCGAAAGTTCCACACCCCTGTCCGGGTCGCAGGAATAAGGAACGCTGATAAAAACAACCTTTTTCATTTAATTTATCTCCTTTTTTATTACAAACCGCGCGCTAATGCTTGTTGCTGCCATTTTCTAACGCCTACCCTTGCCGACGGCCTTATTTTTCTTACCGCCTCTTCTTTGGCCGCCTTTTCCTGTAATTTATTTAGATCCACCGAAACTGCCGACCCGTCCGGGATGGAAGCTCCGCTGGTTATCCCTTTAAGCATTCCTGTGGTTGGTGATGAATCAGAACCGTTATTTATGCTTCTGCCGTAATCCAGCCGTTTTTTAAGGGCTTTAAGGTCATCCTCTGGCCCTGTATCTCCCAGAGCGCTATTTTCTGCTTTAATGGATTTTTTTATAGCGGCAAGCGTTGGAACGTTGATATGGTATTTCTTTAATATCTGCGGGGTGAATAACCCCAGTTTGACATCGGCCTTGATTTTTTCCTGTGTTTCGTCGTCTATTTTTACGCCCTCCGCCGCCGACTTTTGTTTCTTAAACCGTCCATATGTATTTCTGCTGATACCGTATTTTTTGTTAATTTCACTAAAAGAGATACCTGCGTTTATATCTCTTATCATCTCCTCTTTTTCGCCAGGACTATAAATTTTATAGAGTTTTTTTCCCGTTAATGAACCCTGCGGGACCGCGGCAGCTAATTTTTCTTTTTTCTTTTTTTCAGCGTAGCGCATCCGAGCGCCTATTAGTTGGTTATTTCTGCGTACCCTTTTTTCTTCCTCGGATAAATCGGGCTGCGTTTCTTTATTTTTTAAAAACTTGGACGGGGATATATCGGTAATATGTATTACCCCTTTTGTGCAGCCTTCTTTTATTTCAAAATACCCTTTCACGTCGAAATGCGAAGACCCGTTAACTACGATGTCGAAACCGACGGGAAGGGATTGTAAAACTACTTGAAATTCCTGATTGTTCATAAAAACCCCCTAAATACGAATAAATTAAATTAATTTCAGCCTTAAAGTTTTTATTACGTTTTTTTCCTGCAATAAGGCAGTCTTAAAATCTTTACTTTCCGGAAACACCTTAGATAATAAAAGGG
Organism: bacterium; assembly: GCA_021791295.1. Next base: position 2,242 of record JAJYWW010000129.1, read on the forward strand.
TAACTTTATATGCCTCGATAAGCTCTTTTATCTGCTTTTTTATCGCCAGTCTTTCGATTTCGGCAATGCCGAATTTTTTGAATCCGTCCGACATTAAATTTAAGACGACCTTAGGGTCATTGTCTTCCGGATATTCGCCTTCCCCTATAGGGAGATCGTAAATTGCGTCATTGTTGGATTTAGCCGCGAAGTAATCGGCGCCGTCGTGCTTCACGGCAAAGTCTTTAAAACTTGAATTCGTATAAATAATCCAGCACATAATGCCCTCCATCGTTTTTCTTATCGCAACCCGTCCACATATTCGTTATATAAATACGGGTATTTATCTTTATTTCCTAATAATAATCTTTCGTATAAAAATGCTTTTAGTTGTAATTCCGCCATCGCCTCTATAAATCCCTGGTCTTTAAATCCTTCCCATTTTGTCTTGAAATTATTTTTTAAAACATTTTTCTGCTCTGTCGGCATAGCCGCTATAGTGCCTATTACTTCATCCATAAGCGACTTCTCCTCTTCCCTCGCGATAAAATGTTTAGCTTGTTTTACTTCTATCTCGCCTACCGGCCTAATCTTATATATCTGCATCTATCCCTCCCTCTATTTCCTTAACATATTGAGATATATATTCCTGAAACTGTTTTTTTCTATTAGCTTCCTCATCCGGGGTAAGATTTACCGGCCTTTTTATTAAACCCAACATAGCTTTATTATCTAAAGACTGCTCTTTTTTGCTCAACTCGTCTATATCCAGATAAGTTCCCTTCTCCAGCATCTTCTGATAAAATCCGGCAGGGTTTCTTATTTCTATGTTTTTTTTGATTATCAAAAGCTTTTTGGCGGCCTTAACGGCGGCGTCAGACGAATATAACTTTGAGTGGCTCAATATAAGGGTTTGATTTATACCGATTTTCGCGAGGGTTGTAATTTCATCGGGGCTTAGGCTTAAATCCGGTTCTTGTATTTTCTGCGATAATTCTAAAACGGCCGGCTGCACAACCTTTGCGTGCGAACGCTTATAAATAATATTGTCGCCTTTTATCTCAATATTGACGCCCTCTTTTTTAAGGGCGCCGATAAGGCCGTCCGTAAACGATCTTTTGAATTTCGATAATTTAATATTTTTAAGTTGGAGTATTTCCTGGATTTTTATTAACGGGGTCGGAAAAGTAAACGTAGAGGATTTTAGATATAAAAAAAGCAGCTTCTGGATCCTGCCGCCGGTCAGCGACCGATAATTATTAAGGTCTATTGAGATTATATAGGGATTTCTTTTAATATAAAAATCATAAATTTCGCTGGATAGGCGAATTACGATACTTCCTTTTTCATTGCGGTCGTCTCCCCAACCCAATGTGTCGATAAAACTAAAAGATATAACTTCAGGACCCTTTTGTAATTTAATTACCGACGTCTGCAACGCGTTTAGTGATTCCCTGATAATCTTATAAGTCTCTACATTCCGGCTATTAAATACTAATTGTGATAGGTTATAAAAACTCGTCGATATAATCTGTCCCTCTTTTTTTGCTTTCTCGATAAGCACCGCGAGTATAATCGCGTCTTCAATAATTAATCTTAACGCTTTCATATATAATTCGATATTTTGGATGCTGTCCGTATTAATAAGTGTAAACTTGTCCACGTCGAGCTTTTGGCGTTCCTTATGATGGCTAAAACAACAAGTGGTATTTAGCCATGTAAAAATCGATATAAGGTCTTTTTCTAATTCACCCATTTATTACCCCTATTTCCAATGCGTAGTGAGGTTGTCCCCAAAGCGTAGTGAGGTTGTCCCCAAAGCGTAGTGAGGTTGTCCCCAAAGCGTAGTGAGGTTGTCCCCAAAGCGTAGTGAGGTTGTCCCCTCGGCGACTGGGGGCTTGTGCTGGTCTTGCGTTTGCGGGCGTGAAAGCACTTAAAAGCACTTTAAAGCACTTAAAAGCACACACCGAGAAAAACGTCGTGTGTGAAAAATATTTTGAAAATTTAAAAGAAAATTTATCCATTTTTATTTTTTTATTCCTAAATGAGCCTTAACATCGTCGATGTTATATTTATCAGGTCGATGATATTTATTTTTTAGATTAGCGTTTATATTAATTTTTGGTTCGGGATTTATAGTGATGCTTTCGAGGTATTTCTCGATATCGCTTATTTCGACGAGTATTTTTTTCTTACCAGGTTTGTAATGTTTTATTTTCTTTTCGCGCAGAAGTTGGCAGAAATAAGTATAAGAAAGGTTTAAATATTTTGCGCCCTCGCGGGCGTTTAAGAGCCGTGTTTGAATTTCAGTTTCCATAATTTTTATTGTTAAAAATTAAGTGTTTATAATACTTACTTATAAAAATACAACTAATATGTTCTATTGTCAAGAAAAAAATACTATATTTTTTATGTAGTATTTTTTTTTATTTTATAATACGTTAAAGATTACAAAATATATAAGTAAATAAGAGGGTTTATCATGAAAAAACTTTTATTAGCACTATTTTTATTAATCCCGGTTCTTGCTTTTTCCGGATGCGCCGGATTCCAAAATAGCGCATTAAGTATGGAGGGAATAAATCCCAAAACGGATCGCCCATATGGAATGCCTTATTATCCTAATTGCAGACAGTCTTATCCCGCCGATTCTTATGCTTTTAAAAACTGCGAGGAAAATCAAGCAAAAAATAATACTGCAGCATCTAAACAGATGCCGGTGCCGATAGAAAAATTAATGCAATCTCAAAAGTGAGGTTAAGTATATGTTT
>JAJYWW010000173.1 GCA_021791295.1 bacterium
TTACTATTTTTTTTAACTCCGTTCCGAAAGCATCCATATAAACCGAATATCCTTCGTTTAGCAGAAATTTTGCAATTTCGCCGGATGCATAGGTTTTGCCGGAACCTTTTTTTCCCATTATATTGATAATTATAGTTTCCGTTTCTTCTTTAAATTTAAATTTATCCATATTTATCCGCTTCCTAAGCTAAGCCAAAAATAGATTAATTCTCTTTCGTAATTAATTAACCGCCGTTAAATTGCCGTTAGCCGTCCTATTTGCGCCTGCCTAAAATTTTAAGTATAATAAATAATATAACAAATAACAATTATGAAATATTACGGCATCAGAAACAGTCAAACCCGAGAACTTGCGCGTCAATTTTACGGCAAAAACGTAAAAGGAAACGTCTCTACGATATCGCTTTACAACATCGACGATCCGCTGTCCGTACATATTTTTTTAACAAAAAATAAAAACACCGCCTTATCCCTTATAAACGACGGATACTCCGACTATAAAGGAGAAATTTATAAATTAGACGACAGATTAAAAGACTTAAAAGAGGATTTAGAAATTTACGAGTCCGAATTTAATCTGTAATTATTTGCTATAAAATTCTAATTTATTTTATAACCTGTTATAATCGTCTTCAATCCTGACTATATCGTCTTCTTTCAAATACTCTCCTACTTGCGCTTCTATAATAATCAAAGGAATTAATCCGGGGTTTTCCAGCCTGTGGACGAAACCCATAGGTATATAAGTCGATTCGTTTGCCCTTAAAAGAGTTTCTTTATCCCCCACCGTGACGAGAGCCGTACCGCTTGTTACTATCCAGTGTTCCGACCTGTGAAAGTGCTTCTGGAGCGAAAGTTTTGCGCCTGGTTTTACCGAAATCTTTTTAAGTTTATAAAGTGCGGATTCCAGAAGTACGGAATACGAACCCCACGGCCTGTGGACGGTAAGATGATGCGTGTGAAGTTCCGAATTCCTTTTTTTAAGCTCTTCCACTACCTTTTTAACGTTTTGGGAGGAGCCTTTTTTTGAAATTAAGATAGCGTCGTCGGTATTTATGATTATCATGTCTTCGACGTCTATCGCAGCTATCATCTTGCCGCCGGACATTATGAGATTGTTTTTTGAGTTAATGCCTACCATATCTTCTTTTGCATTGACGGCGTTGTTGTTTTCGTCTTTTTCCAGTTCGTCGTAAATAGAGTCGAAATTGCCGAGGTCCGACCAGTCGAAATCGGATTCTATTACCCTGACGGTTTTAGTATTTTCTAACAGTGCAAAGTCTATGGAGTTTTCTTCTATTTTAAGCATATCGTCTTCTTTGACTCTTATCATAAAACCGTCCTTAGAAGCGTTTTCGTAAGCGTACTGCGAATTTTCGTAAATTGCGGGGCAGACGGTTTTAAGTTCGTTAAGCAGTATTTCCGGTCTAATCAGAAGCATTCCGCTGTTCCAGTAAAAATTTCCTTTGGCAATGTACTTTTCGGCGGTTTCCGCGTCAGGTTTTTCTTTGAAAGAAGCTACAGGATATACGGGGTTTAATATTGTATGGGTGCCGCTTATAATACCGGAATTATGCTCGGTATATATATTATGCGCAGCATTAGATTGATTATGAAATTTATCCGAAGAACCGGCATAATTGCTTTTTGTCACTGGCTTGTCCTGTCCCTGCCCCGCCGGCAGAGCTTCTATATAGCCGTAGCCGGTTTCGGGATAGGACGGCTTAATGCCGAACATGATAATCCCGCCTTTAAGGGCTTCGGAAACGCCTTTATTAATTACCTTTTTATAAGCGTTTTCGTCTTTTACGAGATGGTCTGAAGGAGTGATTAAAACAGTTTCCGAACCGGTTTTAACGGCGTCTAAACATGAAAGTGCTACTGCGGCGGCGGTATTTCTGGGAACGGGCTCCAAAATAAACCTGCAGTTTTTAACCCCTATTTCGTCTAACTGGTCGAGCGCTATAAAATACTGGTCTTTGTTCGTGACTATTATAAAATCGGAACATAAATCTTTGTTTCTTAGAACGGTAAGCTGAAAAAGGGATTTGCCGTCAATAAACTTATAGAACTGCTTGGGGAAGTAAGTCCTAGAAATAGGCCAAAGCCTCGTTCCGCTGCCGCCGCATAAAATAACGTTAGTCAAAATAAAGCCGCCTCCGTGCCATGCCGTTTACGTTTAACTATTCATTGATTTTTATATAATATCTAAATATCGATTATTTCTTACTGCTTTCTATCCGCTGCCTGCTTGTTTAGTTTATCTTATCGATTTATCTTCCTATCGAATAATAATCAAACCCGTTTTCCGTCATTCTTTTTTTATCGTAAATATTTCTTCCGTCGAATACCGCGGGAGTTATCATAGCCGATTTAATTTTATCGAAATCGGGCACCCTGAAATCGTTCCATTCCGTGGCTATTATAAGTCCGTCCGCGCCTTTAACGGCATCGTACATATCGTCTTTATATTCTATTTCCGAAAAAATCTTCCTGGTATTTTCCATGGCTATTGGGTCGTATGCTTTAATTTTAGCGCCGTAGGAAAGAAGTTTAGATATTATGATTAAAGACGGTGCTTCTCTTATATCGTCGGTTTTAGGTTTAAAAGAAAGTCCCCAGAGCGCGAAAGTCCTGCCTGCTATATCTCCTTTGAAATGCTTAAGGATAAAATCTACTATAATTTCTTTCTGATAAGCGTTTACTTCATCGGCGGCTTTTAAAAGCTTAAAATCGTAATTATGCTGTTTAGCCGTCTGATACAGGGCTTTTACGTCTTTCGGAAAACAGCTTCCGCCGTAGCCTATCCCCGGAAACAAAAAAGATTTGCCTATTCTTTTATCTGAACCTATGCCGATTCTGACGCTGTCCACGTTTGCGCCGGTTTTTTCGCACAAGTTCGCTATTTCGTTCATAAAGGTAATTCTTACCGCAAGCATGGCATTTGCGGCGTATTTTGTAAGCTCGGAAGAATTGGTATCCATAAAATATATCGGCGCTCCGGTTCTTACGAAAGGTTCGTAAATTTCGTCTATAAGTTCTTTAGCCGCATCAGCTTCTTTCTTGTTGTCCTTTTTAAAATTAATCCCTACCACTATTCTGTCTGGTCTTTGAAAATCTTCTATGGCTGCGCCTTCTTTTAAAAATTCGGGATTGGATACTACGCAGAAGTTTTTGGTTTTTTTAGATATTATGCTTTCGACTTTTCTGCAGGTTCCTACGGGTACGGTGCTTTTTACGACTACCGCCTTAAAACAGTCTATAGTATCGGCGATGTTTTCCGCTACCTTAAATACGTTGGACAAGTCCGCTTCACCGTTATCCTGAGGAGGAGTGCCTACTGCTATAAACACGACGTCGGTTTTTTTTACCGCTTCTTTCAAATCTTTCGTAAAATAAAGCCTTCCAAGTTTGACGTTTTTATCGGTAAGCTCTTTAAGCCCAGGTTCGTATATAGGAATAACGCCGGATTTTAAAGATTTAATTTTGTTTTCGTCGTTATCTACGCAGTAAACGGCGTTGCCGGAGTCGGCAAGACAGACGCCGGTAACGAGACCTACGTAACCGGTGCCTACTATGGATATTTTCATAAATCAAAATCTCCTATAATTCTTAAATTATATATACGCCATTTATTATTTATATTAAGATAACATAAAACAAGTTAAAAATAAAATAAATATGATCAATATATACTAATATCTAAATAATATCCTCAGTAAACGTAAAAACCGGAAAGCCTGTAAATAAAAGTGCCTACGATATTAAGTCTTTTTATAGTCCATTGGCGGGGGAAAGGATTGTATCTTGCCGCATTATATATTGCCTGAACCGCCGCCTTGTCCAATATTTTTTTTCCCGAAGATCTTAAAATAGTTGCGCCGTGGAGCGAACCGTTGCTGTTTATGGAAAATTCTATAACGAGAACTCCCGATAAACCCTCCCTTCTTGCCCTGTAAGGATATTCCCAAACATTTTCTATTTTGTTTTTTACGCCCAGTAAATAAGAAGCATACTTTATAGTAGTAGTATTAAGATTTACGGTAGCGGTTTTTATTCCCTGCGACGGGTTTTTTATTCCCTGCCCCGCCGCTTTAGGAGCGGTTTGGTTAAAAAACTTCCCCATAGGAAAAAGATTGCTCAGTCTTCGTCTTGGTCTTGGACGAACGGAATTGTTGTCGGAAATTATATGCGAATTACTGATAACTCTGCGGTATTTATGGGCATTTTCCCTGCGCCTGTAATTATTTGCGTAATTCCTGTTAAAAAAAGCGGGGGGCGTGTATGGCGCCGGCGCAGAAGACGAATTTGCGTAAGAAGCCGGAGCGTTAAGCCTCGTGTTTTTCTTGGCGTAGTGAGGCTTAATAGTTGCATATTTAGGATTTTTTATTTTAAATTTTTCAAAATTTTTAATAAATTTATACGGCTCTACCAGAATAGGTTTTGTATATTTGCGGATTTTTTTATGTTTATTAGGATTTTTATGATATTCCAATAAAAATAAAATAAGCGCCGAATGGACTATAACCGATATTATAACGGCATATGCCATTGCTTTGTTATTATTGTTCAGCATATTTCTAAAGTTATATTATTTAAATTTATATCTTTATTTTAGCATTATTTTAACGTAATTTAAATTGATTTTAAATTAATTTAGATTTAAAATATATGGATTAATTTAACTTTAATTTTTATAAACATAGGAGGTGTTTATGAAAAAAATTTACGAAGGCAAGGCTAAAATTCTTTACATTTACGGCAACGACGAAACGAAACTTGTGACGTATTTTAAAGACGATGCCACCGCTTTTAACGGTCAGAAAAAAGGAACTATTATGCAGAAAGGCGAATTTAACAACGCCATTTCTGCTTCCCTTTTTAAACTGCTTAAAAGCAAAGGCATCGAAAGCCATTTTATCGAAAAATTGTCCGAAAGGGAAATGCTGGTTTATCATTTAAAAATGCTTCCGGTCGAATTTATAGTCAGA
>JAJYWW010000197.1 GCA_021791295.1 bacterium
GTTTTCTTTTTCCTTTTTCTCTATTTTTTCGTAAGCAAATTTTTTGATTGCAAGCTCGATATCGAGTTCGATTTCTTTCTTGTATTTATCGAAAAATCCGTTTCCTTTTTTATCGATAATTGCTGCGACTTGTTTTTCTAAATCGTTTTTTTCTTTTTCTAATTCTATTTTTTCTTTAATCATATCAGTTTCCATTTATGAACCGTCCTTTTTTTAAATTATTTTTTATATATTGCCGCGAAAATTTAGTTGGAACATACTTCTTTTATAACAGAGTTAAAATTATCGCCGGTTCTAAAATTTCTCAAACCCTTATAATACACCTCATGCGTTTCGTATTCGTTAAAATTATTACGCCTTATACTTATTCTTATCTCTATACTTTTACCGCAACAATAAAACTCCCTTTTAAATTCATGCGTATATTCCTTGGGCGATTCTTTGTTTTCGGCTGCTATCCTTTTAAAATCCCCTCCGTTTATTTCTAAATCAAACGGCTGTCCGCATTTTTCGCACTCAAAAAACAATTTAGCTGTTTCCATTAATAGGCCTCCCGTTAATTATAGACGATTATATAATTATAATATTTTTTTAATGAAATTATTGCATAAAAATATAAACCGATTAATTATATCTTTTTTTTGTTGAAATAAAATTTAATATAATGTAAAATTAAATTAATTTTAGTAATATGTTTTTATGATAAAATCTATAATATAATATATATTTTAGCGAAATTGAAATATAATGTAAAAATATTGCTTAAATAAGGAGGGAGGCATAAATGTTCAAAAATGCGTCTTTAAAAATGAAATTTGCCGTAATTATGATAACTATAGGTTTCGGCGCTAATCTTTTAGTTGCCGCCGTTTCTTTTTATTACATTCAAAAATTTAAAAAAAACGAACTCACGCATGAAGCGGCTATGGTCCTGTATTCAGAAAAATCGGCAAGAGATTATACTTCTAACGAATTAAGGCCTGCCGTCATGAAAGCCACTCCTAAATTTGTTATGCAGGCGGAATCTGCTACATTTGTAGCGCTTGGCGTTGCCAAACTTATTAAAAAATTTCTTCCTCATTACATATATTCCGAACCTACTTTAAACCCGTTAAATTTAAACAATAAAGCTAACCCGTTTCAACAAAAAATTATTGAAAAATTTAAAAGCAATCCAGGTATTAAATCATTAAGCGGCTATCACGTTTTTAACGGACGTTCTTACTTTTACGTTATGAAACCTGTAATCGCAAAAAATGGGTGTATGATTTGTCACGGCAATCCAGAAAACAAATCGCCTATTACACAGGCTATAGTCAAAAAATACGGTAATACGCACGGCTGGCATTGGAAAACAGGGCAAGTCGTCGGTTCGTTAAGCGTATTAGTCCCTACAAAATATATGGATAAAGTAGCCTTAAAAAGCTCTTTGATAATAGTATTGGCAATATTTATCCTTCCGTTCTTGGCATTCATCGTAGCTTTGTTTTTTATCAATAAAGCTATAATTAAACCTATTCATGAAATGACTAAATTAGCAGAGGATGTTTCAATGGGGAAATCCAACGAAAATTTCAAAGTAAAAGGCAACGACGAAATAGGCTTACTGGCTAAATCGTTCAACAGGCTTAAAACAAGCTATCTTAAGGCTCTGCAAATGCTTGCGGATAAAAATAAGGATAAATAAAGCGGCAATAACACAAAATATATTACTTTAAATCACGGCTGAAGGCTATAAAACTGATTTAACAATTTATATTTCCTTATATTTCCGTATTACGGATTTTGCGTTACAAACATATGCAGTTTTTATGCAGATAAAAATTTATAGTGGCGGATTAAAGTAATATTATAATTGCAAATTATTATAATATTGCTTTATAAATGTACTTATTCTTTCATTTAAAACGCCGGTAATAGATTTGCCTTTAAGCTTTTTTTCTTCCTGCCGTACTTTTAGCTCGTCAAAGCCGGTTATTATTGAGCCAAAAATGTCTATAGCCTTATTGCAGTCTATTTTGCCGGAGGCTATGTAGTTTTTAAATTTATTTATATCGCTTACTTTAAAATATTCCGATATGATTTTCTTTACTACTTCATCGCTTCCGTCGTACGCCGAAATTAAACCGTCTATAATATCGTATAATAAAAATTCGGGGGTTCCGTATAAATCGAAAGCGGCGCTCAGAGAATTAAGAATATTGCCTATATTTGCAAACATCTCTTTTTCGCTGGTTTCATCGACAGTTTTTGTTTTGCCGGGTTTACTAGATTTAATATATTTTTCTTCTTCGTTATTCAGTCCGACGTTTATATTTTTATTTTTTATAAGCAAATCAATAAAATGAGCAATTTTTAAGTTTTCAAATTTATAAAGATAAGGCACTTCAATGGTTTTTAAATTTAACCTGTCTGCGTTTACGCCTTCATCGTCTTTAACCCTTTTTATTTCGCCGCAAAGAGGAACTATAAATTTAGAATATGTCTGGCGATTTAATAAAGGGGCATTCGGATATGCGTTTATAAAGTCGTTAAACAAGAAGATAGGAACGACTTTATGTCTCTCGTAAACGTTTATTATAACGTCTATAATTTCTCCCATTTCGGAAACTATATCGAATAAACTAAAATTTTTATCCGGTATCGTCAAAATAATAAAAGACGAAGGAATGATTTTTATAGATGCGCAATAATCTATAATTTTTTTAGCTTTATCGATATATAACCGCTCTTTGTCTTTTTTTGTTTTGGAAAAATATGAGATCTTTTCCGGCAGAAAACTTTCTACGCCTATTTGAATTTTGGCAAAATTAGCCTGCTTTAGCTTATTTAAAATGTTTTCGTCCGTAATATGCTCTACTTTAAACATAGCCGTAAAACTTAATTTTTCATTGAACTTTCCGGCGATAATACCGTCTAAAAATTCATTAAGCCATATTTTATTCTGGACAAAAAGATCGTCGTCGAAACTAAAACCGTAAACATTATGGCTATTCGCATCTTTTATAACTTTTAAAAGGAACTTCGTGCTTAATTTTCTGTATTTATAATTAACTATAGAACAGTAAGTGCATTTCCCCCAGTTGCAGCCTCTTTGAGCATATAAACCTACGGATTCAAACTTAAAATCATCGTATATATCCCAAGGATAATCCGTATATTCGGCATTTATCTCGGTTTCCGTAGGAAAAGGCAGTATCGTCTCGGCAAATTCCTCTTCATTCATTATATTTTTATAATTTGAATAATATATATCAAAATCTTCATGCGAAGTATCTATTTTTTCAAAAAATCTAATTTCTCCGTCGTTTAATTTTATAGCGGTATTTGAAATAGGACACTTTATCGTATATCCTGAAAACATTCTTTCGAAAAAAATATTTTCCGGTATTTTCGCTATAGGAGAAAGATAGCGTCCTTTTCGTTTAAACAACAGGTTCATATGTTCGGGAGTGCAATAATATGCTTCCTGCCGCGTTATTCCAGATGTTAATTTTTCCGGATAATTTTGGAAAATTAACAAATTAAGGTCTCCCGCCTTATAATCTCCGTTATTATTTAAAACCGAAACGTTATTTTCATTCAATACATTGGTAATAACTTCTAACACTGCGGGAAGAATTTTTTCGGCGTCGCCTTCTATTGTAACATCTATGCCTTCTGCTTGTATAAGATCTTTATAATAGCCGTAAACTCCGGTTCCTCCGAGAACGTTAACGGTAAAAGGACTGTATTCTTTAACTTTAATAGCCGTCTGGAGTATTTTTCTTAATTTATCGGAACTCATTAAAGAAAGAAGGCACACATCGTAATGCTTTGCCGATTGTGACGTTATTGGATTATTTTTGTTTGCGGTATTTTCGAATGCTTCTAAAAGCGTTTTTTCCGACGCAAAAAAATCTACTTTGTAACCTTTATTTCTCAAAAAAGAAATAAAAAAGAGTATGGGCGGGGCTTCTTTGGAATTAAAACTTTCATAATCTACGTAAAAGGCAATTTTATTTTTTATCTTTTTCGTCATTTAATTTTTTAATTATTTACCGATTATTTTAATCAACAAGCCGACTAATCAGCTGATATACTATAACTTTTAATGCCTTTAGTCAATAATAAACTATAAAAATTTCCTTATTGATCGTGTATTGTATATCTTAAAATTCATAACGGGCATGCCGCTATACTAACAGCCTTATAAATAACGCTTTATAACTAATTGCTTTTTTTTAAAAATATGATACACTAATCAATAGATATGATTATTCATATATCCATATTTAATTTTTAAATTTAATTAAATTATTTTTTTTAAATCAAGAAGGGGGTCTATCAATGAAGACGAACGAAAGCGGTACCGACAGGGTAATAAGAGTTATTCTCGGAATAGTTTTAATAGTCGTCGGCGCATTAGCGCTTAAGGGTGCAGAAGTATTGGGAATTATACTTATAATAGTCGGTTTAATAGCTTTAATTACTGGAATTACCGGCTTTTGCGCATTATATACGCTGCTTGGAATAAACACGTGTAAAAATTGCCAAAAGTAAAATAATTACGCGCAGGCGGGGGAGAATATATTTTTTAAGCCTGGGTTAATATCTCTCCCGCTTAGCAGTTTTTCGCTTTCATTTATAAATGTATTTATTTTTTAGAGAATAATGAATAATAACACTACAGTTATTTAATGGTTTATAATTTTTAAGTCACCCTGTTGACCTTTATTACTCCTTTAATAGATTTAATGCCGTCAATAATAGATTCCGCCTGTTTGTTGTCTCTCACTTCGATATCGAACAAATGAACCGCTCTTCCGTCTATAAGAGTTCTGACCTGCGCTTTTGATATATTAGCCTCTCTTGCAGATATCAAAGATGCTATATTGGCTAAAACGCCTTTTTTATCGTCGGTTATAATCCTTATTTTTGTATCAAATAATTCTACTCTGGATAAATTTGATTTATTTTTGGAGGTTTCTTTC
>JAJYWW010000028.1 GCA_021791295.1 bacterium
AATTATATCATTATTTATAAATTTTTATAAATAAACTGGATTTCCCAAAACTAAAATTAAAGTCAGATTTAATCACTCTGGCGGACATAAAAGCTTCACTTTTATAAGCGTCCGCCTCCGTATTCACACTCCCGACCGCGTCAAACGCGGCCGGGAGTTTTTGTTTAATGAAATAATGTATGAAATGTGAACACTATCGGAAATAGCTCATTAACGCTTGATTAACGCCTCTATAACCCCCTGCGGTCAAGCGTGCATACGCTTGTCAGGTTCGGGCGGAAGCCCGATACAATGCTTTTAAATGTTTGTTTCGCCGTAGTGCGCCGGAGCGAAGCGGAGCAAGCACGAAGCAAGAAACAAACCTCAACATCGTTGTTTTAACTGTTGCGGATTACAAAAATAATTAATTCTGCCATATATCCGCAACTTCTTTCCCTGTTTATATTTTTGAATAGAGGGAGGTCAGTTTAACTTTTAACAATAAGTAGGATATAATTAAATTATAAGCGGTTATTTAAATAAATTAATTTCTATTTTTTTGGAGGAAATATGGCTAACAGGGCATCAGGCAAGTCCAAAGGTGTACCGCACGTTCCGTCTAAAGGCGGTTCTGAACCGCGAGCGAGAAGGGAAGACGGGGCTTGGAGAAAAAAACGTAGCGATGCAGGAAGCACCCGCAAAAAAAGCAAATGAATAAATTGTATTGCCCGATTAAATTATAAAAAGCCGTCGCGGTCACGGGATTTTCAAGATTTATCAAGGTTTATTGATAACGGTTTCTTGTTGATAAACCCAAAGAGGACAATTTTAGGGAATCTGATAGTGGCTTTTTCTTAACTTCTTTCTTTTGCGCTTTTTCCTCCTGTTTTCCCTTATTTTTATTTTCATATCCGCCATATCTGTCTTTGCAAATTTATTATAAATATCATATTTTTTAAGTTTTATCCCGTCTTTTTCGATTTCGTTCATTTCCTTAAAGATTACTAATTCCCCAATGTATTGAGAGAATCTTTTCATATCGTCTGAGTTTGGCATATTGAGCACTTTTACTTTCGTTACGCGTCCCGGAACTCTCTTTACGATTTTTATTTCCTCCCCGCCTAAATAACCCCAAATCGATTCGCCGAAATATTCTCTGATTTCCTTTTCTATTTTTTTCATATTTACCCCAAATAAAACTTAGTTTGCGTTAAACTTTCATGTCCTAAATCCTTTGTGATTACGGTTCTAATTTCTTTATCGATGTTTTTAACGTCTTTGACTGTTAAGTCTGTATCTTGCGCCGTTTTTTCAAGCCACTCTTTTTTATCCATTTCTAATTTGCCGTTGCATTCGATATTAAAGCCTTTTTCCAGCCAAAGATGATTATATTTATCGTGCGCCCATGCCTGTCTCTCGCCGTGGAAATGAAATTTTTCGCCGGTTTTGGATTTAAAATCTTTTAGGACATTCTGCATAAAATCTTGTCCTTTTTTCATTGTTTCCAGAGTATTGAGATTTTTTAATCCGTTACTCTTTAAAAAATCTTTTGCTTCCATTAGTGCGGTCTTCTGGGCATTGTTGTATAATCCGACCGTCCTTTTCCTGCCATGCTTGGTCTGGTCGTTTTTGTTCAGATTAAGTTTAGTATCGATTGGCTTATTGAGTATCTTAATTCCTAAACTTTCGGATAAGCGCAAATTGCAGTTCCGCATTAGATTTACGGAATGATACGCCGCCATAAATTTAATTTCATCAGTTTTAAAGTATTGTGCCTTTAAATATTCCTTAAATTTATCGCTTGCCTCTAAGGTATTTTCTTTATTCTTAATATAGTCGTATTTTCTCGTTAATCCCGCCTCTTTCGCATTTATTCTAAGTTCATTTTTTCCAATATACCTTGCGATATTGTTTATACTAGAAATATAGCCGTTAATATTCGATAAGCTCATTCCTTCTTTTAACTTTTCCTGAAAATTGCTTACAATGTTTTTTATGTGGCCTTCGTTAAGTTTTACGAGATTTTTTAACCCAGTTTCTTCTTTTAAAAACCTGAGCGTCGTTTCCAGCTTAGCTGTCGTATCAGAGCCCCTTTGCAGAAAGTTTTCCGAAATATCTCGTGCGTAATAACGTATGTCGTGCTCGTTCCTAACTCCCAAGTTTTTTAACATCGCTTAACTCCTTTTTTAAAAATCTTTTAAAAAAATGCCGGATAACCAAAAAATATTGCTTTTTAGTAGATTCACTGCGATTTACAAGATATTCATTAAAGAACTTTTCGACGATTTTCTGCGATATCTGACAGGTGTGGAATATATTATTTTCTTCGCAGAACGATAAGAAAGCCCTTATAATCGAAGATCTGTATTTTTCCTGTCTTATAGTATTCTGATGTTTCCGGACTATAAAAAGGCGCTTATTGGTTTCAAAAAAATTGATAAGTTTTCCCATTTTGCCTCCGTATTTTCTTACAACGTTTAATGTTTCAACATCCTTGCGGATTTTAAGTACTGCGACCTTTTATGTGGGTGGTGTAACCCGAAATTGCGAAACATTAAACCTATATATATTTGTGTTTGCCTCAAATTACCGTCTTAAATGGCGCAAATTTGCAGGACTTTTCTTGTATTTTACCTTCTTCGGGATAAAAACTTTTTTCTTTGTCCTACAAAGAGAAAAGTTTTTAAATAGCAATAAAACTTAATACCCACAAAGGGTTTAAGTCTTTTCGCCTCCCGTCCTGTTTAAAATACAAAAAAACAGGATAGTCAATTTTCTATTTAAACGTAAACTACTTTAGACGGCAGCGTTCAAAGTTTTTTTAGGTTATACCTATAAAGTATAATAACCAGCTTTCTTTAGTCTGCACGTAAGAGGACTGCGTACGCTCAAAATAGACACACAAGGACAAAAAAAGGTGTCAGATTTATTTATTCCTTTACTCCCGACTGCGTTTGACGCGATCGGGAGTTTTTATTTATGGATATTTAAAACAAGGGGCAACCGTTATGAGCAAATCCGAAGTTAAATTTAAAGAAACAATAATCGGAAGAATCCCTGAAGACTTCGAGCGCGGGGATAATTTTGTCAAAGCAATAAGCGAGTTTTTATTAAAAGAATGTTTTTTTTGTTAAAGAATAATCTTAATGAGCGAAGTATTACCCATAAGCTTGCCGAATTTTCTAATTCTATTCTCTTTATTTCACTATCTGACGAAATATCCTCTTTAAAAAAATCATACGCTTCGGGCATATCGTTATTTTTAGGATATTCTATCTTATGCAACGGCAAGAAGATAAGCTTTTTTTATACATACCCGGAACTATTTCTGAAACCGATTGAATATTGATATCTTTATTTATATTAGCGTATAATAAGGTGTTGGGGGGAATATTTCATAAATTCGCTAATATTTTACATATATATAGTTATTGTAGTTACAGGGAGAGAGTTTAAAGGACAGATGCATTTGGACTCAAAACAATCCAACATTATATATTATAAGCCAGCGGGGAATTTAGACGATAAATTTAAAACATTGAGTACAATTTTACATTACCGGATGGCTTATTTATTTGAAAACCTTGGTATTTGAAGGGATTAAGAATTTACTCTAATTAATTTAGAGGTCGTTGGTATACTAATAGGCTTTAACAAATTAATCGTTTAATTTTTTAAAAACAGGAGGTTAAAAATTGAAAAACATTAAAAATATTTCTGAAAAGCTTAAAAAAGAATTACTAAGCTTGAGGAATTCAAGAAACTCAATTGACGGCTTCACATTTAATTTTCTTCAAAATTTTTATGAACATTGCATACTGATACACAGTATAATAAAGTTAAAAGTAGAAAAAGTTGTTTTTAATGTTGCATATCGGCAATATTTAGTGTTTCTGGTGAGTTGCTGGGAAACATTTTTTAGGGATTTATTTGTTTATATATACTCTGAAGACCAATCATCACTTAAAAAACTTGTAGATAAACTAGGGGTTAGCCAACAAACACACGAAGATTTGGAAATTACCATGCCTGAACTCTTAAGTAAACGCTTTAACTTTCAAAATATCTACGACCTTGAAGAAGCATATAATTTCATGTGGGATGGTAATTTCCTAAAGGATATATGCGAAATGGAAAAAAATATAGGGATAGATGGAAAAATAACCAACTTCTCATTAAAATCACTTTTCTATGATTGGCACGAGCTTCTTTGTCAGGCATTTGCTATTCGTCATAATGTTGTTCACGATGCTAATTACCGCATAGACCCAGATATAGCCTTTATTCAAAAAGTTGAGGCAATTTTTTTGTTAATCCCGCAAATTGCTTCGATTAATGTTTCAATTAGATACGGTTTTAAAATTACAATGTTATCTAATGGGGAATATAATTTTCCGTATATATTTTCTGTGAACGATATGCTTTCTGATGACTGGGAAATTGTTCCTTGAAAATCAATATTGCCATTTAAAGCACCAGCCAAAGAGAAGACTAGATTACACGATTAAAATTAATGTCAAATTAAAGGTGTCAGATTTATTTATTCTCTTACTCCCGACTGCGTTTGACGCGGTCGGGAGTTTTTGTTTAATAAAATAATGTATGAAGTGTGAACACTGCCGGAAATAACCATTAACGTTCGGTTAACGCCTTTATAATCCCCTGCGGTCAAGCGTGCATACGCTTGTCAGGTTCGGGCGATATAAACATATATTTTTCTGTATGTATTGAAAAAGCATGCCTTTTTCATCAGAAAAATATGCCGTTTATGCCGATACAATGCTTTTAAATGTTTGTTTCGCCGTAGTTTAATTTTGCCGCAAGGCTTGGTTTTCAAACTACTTGTCGGTTTGGAAACCAAAATAAAACGAAGCAAGAAACAAACCTCAACATCGTTGTTTTAACTGTTGCGGATTA
>JAJYWW010000164.1:0-1564 GCA_021791295.1 bacterium
CCGATAGAATTTGTACCGGTTGAACAAGCCGATACCGTACTTGCGTTAGGCCCTTTTGCTCCGGTCATTATAGAAACCTGCCCCGGAGCAAGATTTATCAAAAGCATCGGTATAAAGAACGGAGAAATCTTTTTGGGTCCGCCCTCTAAAAGCATAGTATGATATTTTTCTATAGTCATAAGGCCGCCTATGCCGGCTCCAATCCAAACGCCTATCTTGTGGGCGTTGGCATCGTTAATTTGGAGCTCGGACATATCCAAGGCCATCTTAGACGCAGCTACGGCATAGTGTATGAACTGATCCATCTTTTTAACTTCTTTTTTTTCTATAAATTTTTCCGGATCAAATCCTTTAACTTCGCCGGCTATTTTTGTTGCATAGCCTTCGGTATCGAATCTTGTAATAAGTCCTACGCCGCTTTTTCCTTTGATCATTCTTTCCCATGAAGTTTCAGCGTCGTTGCCGAGTGCCGTAATCATGGAATATCCGGTTACGACGACTCTTCTTTTGCAATTAATTTTTTCCATAATAAGAATAATTTAGTACATTGTAAAATAAATTATATTATTTTGTATGTTCGTCGATATATGAAACGGCATCCTGAACCGTTTTAATTTTTTCGGCATCTTCGTCGGATATTTCTATTCCGAATTCTTCCTCAAAAGCCATTACTAATTCGACGGTATCTAAAGAATCTGCTCCGAGATCCTCAACGAAAGAAGCTTCGTTTGTAACTTCATCGGGTGTAACTCCTAACTGCTCGACGATAATCTCTTTTACCTTGCTCTCCACTGACATTTATTTTCACCTCCTCCTTATTATATTATGGTGCCAGAATTCAATTCTGGCACCATCACAACTTTGACCCAGAATTCAATTCTGTTCCTGCGTCACATATACATCCCGCCGTTGACGTTTAAAACGGTGCCGGTAATATAGGCGGAAAGTTCCGAACACAGGAAGAGAACGGCGTTTGCTATCTCCTCCGGTTCGGCTATTTTGTTTAAAGGAATACTTTTTTTAATGGCTTCTTTTACGTCTTCCGGCAGTTTATCGGTCATTACCGTCCTTATGAATCCGGGGGCTATCGCATTTGCGAGTATTCCTCTCGCCGCATATTCTTTTGCTATAGATTTTGTAAAAGCTATAATGCCAGCTTTAGAAGCGGCATAGTTAGCCTGTCCGGTATTGCCGATTTCCCCTATAACCGAGGCAATGCTTATTATTCTTCCGGACTTTGCCTTAAACATATGTTTTAATACATTTTTGGTAATATAAAACATGCCGTTAAGATTGACGTCTATAACGTCCAACCAGTCTTCGTCGCTCATCCTTATAAGCAGTCCGTCTTTAACGATTCCGGCATTATTGACGAGAATATCTATTTTAGATTCTTTAGCTATAACCGCATTAACCGTATCGGAAATTTTTTCTGAGTTTTTAACGTTTGAAGTATAAAAATCAAAATCGCCCGATATTTTTTTTATTTCATCCTTAACGGTTTCAAATCTTTTATCGTCAATATCGATTATTATAACTCTTGCGCCTGCATTAAGCAAAACCT
>JAJYWW010000164.1:1574-4895 GCA_021791295.1 bacterium
TATAGACAGCCCTATTCCGGAAGAACCTCCGGTCACAACAGCTATTTTACCTTTCAGGTCTATTTTAACGGACATAAAACGCTCCTGTCTTTAATAAATTTATCAATTTTCTAATTTTATTTTCTCGAATTCTTTTAGCGAATCTACGGAATTAATAGAGACGGCGTCTGCATTTTTATCTATTCTTTTAATTAATCCGCTTAATACATTTGACGGTCCGATTTCTATAAACTTAGTCACTCCGGATATTTTCTCCATATTTATTATTAAATCTTTCCACATAACCGGCGACGTTATCTGCTCTAAAAGAAATTTGACGGCATCGTCTTTTTTAAAATAATTAAGCGACGTTGCGTTGGAAAATATTTCAAAACCGGCATCGTTAAAACGGCTTGCGTCTATAAACGATGACAGGTTTTCCTTCGCTTTAGCCATAAAAGGCGTATGAAACGGGGCGCTTACCGGAAGCGTAACTATTTTTTTTGCTCCTTTTTCCTTAAGCAGAGCGCACGTCTCGTCTATAAAAGACGAAATCCCTGATATTACCGTCTGAATAGAAGAATTTAAATTTGCTATAAAAATCCCTTCTTCATTTTTTGAAGCATTTACTTCTTTTATAACATTTTTTATTATGCCGTCGTCAAGGCCTATAACGGCTGCCATTTTGCCGAAACCTACGGGACAAGCGGTCTGCATAAACAATCCTCTTTTTTTGACTATTAAAAGAGCATAATTAAAATCAAGGCTTCCCGCCGAAACATTTGCGGTATATTCCCCCAAACTATGCCCGGATACGCATTTCGGCTTTAAGCCGAATTCTTTTTCTATTACTCTGAGTATGGCAATGCTGGCAGTCAAAAGTGCAGGCTGCGTATTTTCCGTCATGTTTAATGCGCTTTCGTCGTCGCCGAGAATCAACTCTTTCATATCCTGTTTTAAAACGTCAGAAGATTCTTCCAAAACATGGCGCGCTTCGCTGAAATTTTCAAAAAAATCTTTTCCCATCCCTATATGCTGAGACCCTTGACCGGGGAAAACAAAAGCAATATTTGAATTTAAATTTAAAGATTTTTCTGTTTCCATAAATTTTATATAAACAAAATATATATAATTAATTAGTTATAAATTTTCCTGCGTTTTTAAAAAACGCTTCCGTCTGCGAAACAATTTCATCGATAACTTCTTTTACGGTTTTTTCTTCTTTTATAAGACCTGCTATCTGACCGCTCATTAAAGAACCCATTTCCGCATCTCCGTCAACCGACGCCGCTTTTAATTTTCCCGTTCCAAGTTTTTCGTATTCTTCTATAGGCGCGCATTTTTCTTCAAGTTCAAGAAACATTTTAGCAAGCTTGTTTTTTAAAACTCTGACGGGATGTCCGGTCGGTCTTCCCGTAATTACTGTATCTCTGTCTGACGCTTTTATAACGGAATTTTTCCAGTTCTGATGTATATGACATTCTTTTGTCGCAAGAAACCTCGTTCCCATTTGAATGCCGCTCGCTCCTAGACACAACGCCGCCGCAAAACCCCTGTAATCGGCAATGCCGCCTGCGGCTATTACCGGAATATTAACGGCGTCTGCAACCTGAGGAACCAAAGCCATAGTAGTAATTTCGCCTATATGTCCGCCCGATTCCGTGCCTTCCGCAATTACGGCATCCGCTCCGGCTTTTTCCATTCTTTTTGCAAGAGCCGTAGAAGGTATGACGGGTATAACCTTTATTCCGGCATCATGAAACTTTTTTATGTAAGGGCCAGCATTGCCCGCCCCTGTAGTAACTACGGAGACCTTTTCTTTTATTACCGCATCGATAAGTTCGTCGATATAGCTTAAATATAATATAAGATTAACTCCAAACGGTTTGTCCGTGTTTTCTTTTGCTTTTCTTATTTCCTGCACGACAAGATCCGGCGGCATCTGTCCCGCGCCTATAATGCCCAAACCGCCCGCATTTGAAACGGCCGAAGCAAGCCGGTAGTTAGATGCCCACGCCATACCGCCCTGAAATACCGGATATTTTATTCCAAGAATATCGCAGACAGGAGATTTTATCATTTTATTCTACCACCTTATTATAGAAGAAGCCCATGTTAAACCTGCACCTATAGCATCTATAAGTACTATATCGTTTTCTTTAATTCTGCCCGACTTATAAGCTTCGTCGAGAGCAATCGGTATAGAACCGCTTGAAGTATTGCCGTATTTTTCAACGTTAACGAAAACTCTTTCCATGGGAAATTTTAATTTTTTTGCCGTAGCTTCTATAATTCTGACATTGGCCTGGTGCGGAACGAATAAATCTATGTCTTCGGGTTTAAGTCCGTTAAAATCTATTGCTTCCTGCGCTATATCTTTAAGATAATTTACGGCATATCTGAACAGTTCCGAACCTTTCATTTTTATATAGTGCTCGCGGCAGTTGACGCTTTCAAGACTGGCGGGCATCAAAGAACCGCCGGCTTTCAGCATTAGAATATCGTCGTGTCCGCCTTCGGAATGCATATGCGTAGAAAGAATACCGCGGTTATTTTGAGTATTTGCCGTCAATACCACGGCTCCGCCGCCGTCTCCGAATAAAACGCAGGTCGACCTGTCTTCGTAATCCGTAATTCTTGAAAGCAGATCGGCTCCTATAACTAAAACATTCTTATATTTTCCCGATTTAATAAAACTGTCGGCTACCGACAACGAATATATAAAACCGCTGCAACCGGCACTGATATCGAAAGCAGCCGCATTCTTAAGCCCCAATTTGTCCTGTACTATGCAGGCAGTCGACGGGAAAATCATATCGGGAGTTATAGTTCCTATAAGTATAAGCTCTATATCTTCCGGTTTTAAACCTGAAACATCTAAGGCTTTTTTTGCGGCAGCCGCCGCTATGTCGGAGGTCGTCAAACCTTTTTCCGCAATTCTCCTTTCTTTTATGCCCGTCCTGGACATAATCCATTCGTCGGACGTGTCCACCATATTACACAGTTCTTCGTTCGTCAACACTTTTTCAGGAACGAAAGAGCCGATACCGGCTATTTTTGAATATATCAACTTAAATTAAACTCCGTAATTAATTAATTTTGGATATTTTGGGCATTTGCTTCTATTTTATTGCTTATATTATGTATTATGCCTTTTTCAACGAAATGCTTTGCTACCAATATTGCGCTCGTTAAAGCTTTTGGACTTGCTCCGCCGTGAGCAATAAAAGCGGCTCCGTTAACGCCCAATAACGGCGCGCCGCCGTATTCGTTATGGTCCACGAGCTTTTTAAATTTTTTTAAAGATTTTCTTGCCATAAAAAAACCGCACTTTGCCATAAA
>JAJYWW010000113.1 GCA_021791295.1 bacterium
CGGGATTAAACCCCGGCGCCAAAATTACGCCCCGCGACGACGGTTTTACCAGAATAAGCTCTACTTCGCTTTCGTTTATATATAATACTAAAAATAATATTTTCAATCCGACTTCCGGAAATTTAACTAATTTACGTTTTTCTTATTCCAATTTTCTGATAGATTCCCAGATTAACTTTTTTAAAATTTATTTTCATTCGGAAGAATATATTCCTTTCGTATATAACACGGATTTTCTTATAGGAGCAAGATTGGGCTATATAAGACCGCTGTCGCCGACCTCGCAGGTGCCGATTAACGAAAGATTTTTTCTCGGCGGAAGAACGACCGTCAGAGGTTTCCCTCAGGATTCCATAGGGCTCGTCAGCTTAAATCCTTACGGCTATCCTATAGGCGGAGACGTTATGGAAAATTACAATCTTCAGCTTAATATACCCGTTTATAAAAGTATTAATTTTTTTGTTTTTCAGGACGGAGGCAACGTTTTTTTGGATACGTCGGACGTAAGACCTTTAGCGCTTTATAAATCTGCGGGAGCCGGCATAATGTATCTTTCGCCTATTGGACCGATAAGCTTTTCGTACGGCTTTATTCTTACGAGAGAACCTTACTGGCCGGCGGGAGGAGTTAATTTTACCGTGGGGACTTCTTTCTAATGGAACCGGCGGAAATATTGACTGAAAACACTGCCGGCGGGTCAGGTTTAAGAAAAGGTTTTTCCACCGGCAGTACAAGCGCCGCGGCGGTAAAAGCTTCTATAAGATACTATTTTGAAGACGAAAAATTTAATTCCGTAGAAATAAAAATGCCGGGAGGCGAAAATGCTTCTTTAAAAGTTGCATCTTTATTAAAATTCAAGTTAAAGCCGGACGCAGAACAGGTTATTTCAAAATCGGTTTTGATTAAGGATTCCGGCGGCGATTTTGCGGACGTAACCGGCGGAATTGAAATTTGCGCCGATTTTACGGTTATAGATAAAAAAGATAAAAATGCCGTAAAAAGTTTAAAAAAATATTATGAAAAATTCTTGGTTTATAATATAATAAAATGTCCTTTATGTGCAGGTTCGACGATAATTTTCGTATCGTCTAAAGGCATAGGGACTGTTAAGAGAAAAGGGCTGCCGGTAAAAGCAGGTTATCCGGCAATAAATCCGGTTCCATATAAAATGATAGAATCGGCCGCAGAAGAAGAATTAAACGCTATAAATGGCGTAAAAGACGGCCTCTATTGCGGCGGCTATGACGTCGGTTACGGCGGCAAAATATTTTTTTCGGTACTTTACGTGCCGGAAGGAGAAAAAATTGCGGAACGGACTTTGAATCCGAGATTAGGTATCGAAGGGGGCATAAGCATACTCGGAACATCGGGGTACGTCGTTCCCATATCTACCAAGGCATGGCTCGAAACTATTAAAGCGTGCTTAAGTTTTTTAAAAGCGAATAAAATAGACGTCTGCGTTTTTACGCCGGGAAGATTCAGCGAAAAAGCGGCGTTAAAAATATTTAAGAATTTTCGCAGGGAAAGTTTTATAGAAATAGGCGACTATGTTTCGTATTCTTTAAGGAAAGTTTGCGGAACGGGAATTAAAAATATAATATTTGCCGGACAATTCGGGAAAATAGTTAAAATTGCCCAGGGCGCAAGAAACACTAATGCTAAATATACGTCCTTAGATTTAGGTTTTCTTGCGGAAACAGCAAAAGAAGCGGTTAAAAAGCGCAGCGAAATCGATGCGGAGCGTATTTACGGGCTTATAATCGGCTCTAACACTTCGCGGGAAGCTTTCGGGCATATAACCTCGGATGATTTTAATATTTATTCGGACGATATTTTAAGCAAATTATTAAAAAAAGCCGCCGAAAAATTGTATAATATCGTAAAAAACGCCGATAAAGACGATAACGGCGCAGGCCGCGTTTTTGAAGCCGAAACCGGAGCCGATATTAATGTTAAGGCCGAAGACGGAAATTCGACCGATATGAAAATAGATATAGAAATAGTACTTATCGATTACGGCGGAAACGAAATAAAAAGGGAGAGATTGTAAAATATGGCAAAAACGTCCAAAAAAGTTTATATAGCTGGGGTTTCTCCATGCTATCAGGATATTGCAAAAAAACAGATTTTAGAATTGTTTACGGATAAAAAAAACAGAATAGATGCAGTATTTGCAAAAAAAGAAGATGCGCCGCTTCTAATATGGGTCAGGGAGCAGATATCGACCGAAAAGAAAAGCTTGGTTTTGGAAAATAACGGAAATATTACGCGCTTAAACAATGCGCAGATATTTTACGACGGCAAAATAAAATTTATCGAAGATTACGTTAAAGACAATCTCGGTAAAAAGAATATTTTAATACTTGCAAACGGAGACCCTAATTTTTTCGGTATCGGCGGCACCATAATCGGCGGTTTAAAAGAAAACGAAAAAAGGTTTATAGAAATATATCCGGCAATAAGCTATATGCAGATAGGATTTTCAAAATTAAAAATTCCTATGACGCATGCTTATATATTAAGCCTTCACGGAAGAAGTTTCGACGACCTGCATCCCGTTCTTAATTCCGAAAAAATAATAGGGATATATACCGACGAAATAAACACCCCGGATAAAATTTACGGCGAACTTGAAGAAAAAGGTATTTTAGAAAATTTTGAATTTTATGTTCTGACGGAATTATGTTCTAAAAACGAAAAAATATATAAAACTTTTACGAAAGATATTTTGGAAGATATAAGCGGTAAAAAAAATATCGTTATATTAAAGGATAAAAATAAAAAAAACAAAACTGAGACGGTGAACGCCGGAAACCGTTTGGACGGCAAAAGCAAGAGCAACAATAACAACGGCAATAATAAGAATTATAATAATAACGTTAATTCCGCCGGCGCGGGAATGGCCGTAAACCCCGAAGATAATACCTTTAACGTCGATATAAATAGAAACAGAGATATCGTATTGGGCATAGAGGACGACAGATATATACATGCTTCGGGAGAACCTACGAAAAAAGAGATAAGGGCCGTCAGCCTCGGCATGATGGAAATTAAAGAAGATTCCGTTATAATAGACGCAGGCTGCGGAAGCGGAAGCGTCAGCATAGAAGCGGCAGGACTCGCATTCAGAGGCAAAGTTTATTCCATAGATAAAAATAAGCAGAAAATTGAAAATCTCAAACGAAATATAAAAAAATTCGGAAGAAATAACATAGAGCCGATATTAGGCGAACTTCCGGATGCGATAAAAAGCCGTTTAAATTTAAAATTAAAAGGCGTTAATCCCGATTCGGTTTTTATAGGCGGCGGCGGAGCCGAAAACATAGGCGGAATATTGAAAGAATCTTTGAATATACTCAAAGAAAACGGAGTAATCGTAGTTAATGCCGTAACCGTAGAGACTTTATATGCGGTAATTAATTTTATTAAAAACACGGGACTTAAATACGAAATGGTTTCCTTGAACGTTTCAAGGCTGAAATCTATCGGCGAAACCTCGTATTTTCAGGCTTTAAACCAGATTTACGTAATTAAAATTACTAAAAAGTTTTTAAAACAGAACGTCGAAATTAAAACGGAACCAAAAACAGAACCAAAAATTAACGGAAGACCGAAACAAGAGCCTGGTCCGTCTGCTAAAACAGAACTTAAACCCGCAAACGAAACCGCGCGCAAAAAAAGAAATATGACCTTTAAAATAGAAAACAGAGACGATAAAAAAAACGAAGAATTAAATTCCGAAATGCCTAAAATAAAAGTAAGAAATAAAACTATCGGAACGGCGAAACCGGATAAAGAAAACGGCGCAGAAAACGGCAATGACGGCGGAAATAACGGCGGCGGTAAAAATTATAAACATGACGATAACGAAAATACGGGCGGCGAAAATACGGACCGCAATTCAGACGAATTAAACGCAAACGATTTAAATTACGGCATCGAAAACGACGGGAGCAGAGAAAATGAGCGCTGACGGAAGCGGACAAAAAACGCTTTTCGTAGTGGGAGTAGGACCCGGAGATCCTGAGCTTATTACCGTAAAAGCAATAAACGCCGTGATTAAAAGCGATTATATATTTTATCCAGACGTTTGCGGAGGGAAAAACAAAACCGCCTACGATATAATTAAAAGCGCGGTAAAATTTGCCGGCTTGCAGGATATCGGGGAAAACAGGCTTATTCCTTTGCAGGTTGAAATGAAGCGTTCGACCGGCAAAAATAAAGATTTGTACAGGGAAAATGCTTTAAAAATTTATGAAAAATTGAAAAACGAAAGCGTTTCGTGCGTTTCATACGTTACTCTTGGTGACCCGGCTTTTTACAGCACATATTTTGGAATTCACGCCGCTTTAAAAGAAATAGAGAAAGAAATTGAGCGTGAAAATTTTGCTATAAATATAAATATTATTAACGGCGTTTCTTCTTTTTTGTATTCTTTCGGACTGCTCGAAGAACCGTATATAGCTAAAAATGCGAGCGTTTTAATATCCGTGCCGCTTAAAAAAAGTTTAGACGAATTAAAAGCGGAAATAAAGTTTATAGCCGATAAATCCAGAATTTCGCGTCCGCAAATTATAGTTTTTATGAAAGCGGGAAGCTGCGTAAAAAATATTATCGAAGCGTTCAAAGAAGCGTTAGGCGGCGGATACGGGCAGAATGAAAACGGTAAAATAAAACTGTATTTAATAGAAAAATCTGAAGCCGTAAAAGATTTTACAGAGAAAGCCGATTTGGACTTCGATTATTTTTCGATTTTAATAGGCGTGTTTTTGTGAGGATACGGCATGAATAATTATAAGTTTTTAGAATCTAAAATATTGTTTGTTTTGGCGGGACCTGGC
>JAJYWW010000116.1 GCA_021791295.1 bacterium
GCAAACCGAACTCTTTGTTTATTTCAAGCCATGGACGCATAGAAGGGTCATTTTTAAATGAAGGAATATAAACGGCTTTTTTTGAGCGCCATGCTCTGCCGACGCTGGAGTGCCCCTCCTGCACGTCTGAATTAACCGAAATATTTAAACGTTCGACGAATCCTTGAATTCCTTGATAAGATATAAAATGCACGTCTCCTTTTTCATCGGGCTGCGCTATCCATACTAATTTTAAGCCGGTATAATTTACTGCCATTTCACATATAGAGTCTATAAAAATTTTTTCATTTTCCGTTCTGCTTATCAACTGGTTCATCTGCGCTAAAAAGAAATTGAACTCTGTAAGCCGTTTCTGGTGTTCGGTCTCGTAAACCAAACGTTTATTAACGTCTATATTATTAAGCGCTAATCCTAATGAATTTATAAGTTGTTTTATTACGCCGATCATATCTTTGTTGAAATAATATTTTGAATCGGACTGTATTCCTAAGATAGCCGCCGGATCCGATTCTAAATCCTCAAATATAGGAAAAACCATCAAACTTTTTACTCTGGAAAACGTCGGATATTTATCTATAATTTTTTTATTAAAACTATAAATAGGTCCAATCACTTTTTTTTCTTTGTAAGCTATCGATATGGGCATGTTTCCCATTATGTCATCGCTTTTAAAGGATGGTTTTATTTTTAAAAGATTTTTCTCATGCTCTTCGTCGTCCGCACATGCGGCGACCGGAATAAAATAACCTTTTTCTTTATCCGGAACTACTAAAATAGATCCTATAGAATCGGTTTTAGCAACTATTAAATCAACGATATGTTTATATATGCTTTCTGCGTCCTTTAAAGATAAAACGACTTCCTGAGCGTTAATAGCGGCGTATTGATAACTTTTAAGACGTAAAATTTTTTTAAACGTTATATTTGCTATTACGTCTAAAATTATAAATAAAAGAGTAAATAAAATTGCAGTAATTAAATAAATATGTTCTTTTTTCCAAAATAACTTCTCATAAGTCGAGTTTGTCCAGCCCGCTTTTATTATCCACGGATAATCCGTAATTTTTATAGCAGCGCCGCCTAAAAAAATTTTAGGATTTTTCTCATTAATATCGAATTTTCCTTTTTGCCATGAAGATATCGTTTTGCCTGATATTTTTTCTATAAGATAAACATTTATATATCGGGGAGTACTGATTGCATTAAAATTCGAGATAATAAAAGGCGAACCGATAAAACCTAATGTATAGCCTTTTTTATCAATTATCCGTTCGTTCATAGGTATAACAAATTTTTTATTATATTTTTCAAAATATAGCGTTCCTACGTAACGGTCTTTATAACCGTATATCTTAGTAAAAATAGTATTTTGTATATTTTTAAAAGCATTTTTAGAGCTTGACCAGATTACTTTATTCATTGATCTGTTTAAAATATTTATAGCCGCAATGCCCGGATGATACTTTTTGAAACTTTTAAAAACTTGAAGCGCTTTTTTACTTGGGGATAGATGACCGTCGTTTACGTTTAAAAATTCTTTTTTTAAAAAGTTAAGATCGTGAAAATGGGCATTTATTTGATCTTTAATAGAAGCAGACAGATTTGAAGCGGTCAAAGTTGAATATTCACGGAGACGACTTTCTATCATTTTTTTCAGGCTTACAGTTTCATGTGCAAATATAGACAATACAACACAAATTAGGAATAAGAAAAATATATGGATTGCCGTTAGTTGACGTTTTTCGGCTTGAGATATGGATGATTTACTTTTGTTGTTTTTAGACAAAACTGCAACCTCTTATTATATATAATAATTGTAATCCATCTTTTGCGAAAAACAATCAATTTAGCAAATAATAGCAAGATATGAACTATATAATATTTATAATTATTTTTATTATAACACTGTAGGATGCTTAAAGTTCTTATCGTCTTTTTCCGGATAATCTATATTGTAATGCGTGCCTCTGGATTCTTTTCTTAACATTGCGGAAGTTATTATAAGATTGGCTACTTCGGCTATATTCCTAAGTTCCAGGAGGTCTGTGGTTATCTTAAAATTCCAGTAGTATTCTTTGATTTCGTAAAGCAGATTGTCTATCCGCCTTTTTGCTCTTTCTAAACGCTTGTCCGACCTGACGATGCCGACATAATTCCACATAGTCCGCCTGAGTTCGTCCCAGTTATGAGAAACGACTATCATTTCGTCACCCCCCGTTAAACCGAAATCTTTCCATTCCGGCAAAGCCGGCTTTTCGTTTTCTGCGGCAACAAATCCAGATTTATTTGAAACTTTATCTTTATCTATTGAAATTTTACCCGATTCTTTTAAAAACCGTTGCGCCGCTTCGTAAGATTTTTTAGCAAAAACGCATCCTTCAAGCAAAGAATTGCTTGCAAGCCTGTTTGCACCGTGAAGTCCGGTGCAGGCTACTTCGCCGATGGCGTAAAGGCCGCTTACGGAAGTTAAGCCGTTTTCGTCCGTAAGTATTCCTCCGCATAAATAATGCGCGGCAGGAACGACCGGTATCCATTTTTTAGACATATCTATGCCGAAACTCAACGTAGTTTTAAAAATATCCGGAAATCTCTTTTCCAAAAACTCTCTGCTTTTATGAGTCATATCCAGATATACGCATTCGTCTCCGGTTCTTTTAAGTTCAAAATCGATAGTTCTTGCTACGATATCGCGGGGGGCAAGACTTTTCAACGGATGAACGCTATCCATAAAAGGCGTTCCGTCTTTTAATCTTAAAGTGCCGCCCTCTCCCCTGAGAGCTTCGGATATTAAAAAAGACTTTGCTTCCGGATGGTAAAGTATAGTAGGATGAAACTGATAAAATTCCATATTGGCTATTTTAGCTCCTGCCCTGTGCGCCATAGCTATTCCGTCGCCGGTAGAAATATCCGGATTTGAGGTGTATAAGAAGACTTTTCCTGCCCCGCCCGTAGCAAGGACTACTATATCGGCGCTAACGGTCATCACTTCGCCGGTATTTTTATTGAGGAAGTATGCGCCTAAAACCCTGTTTTCCTTTTCTTTTTCTATTTTTAGCTTGCGGGCGGTAATTAAATCTATGCCTATATGATTTTCAAATATTTTTATATTGGATTTTTCTCTTGAAGTATCGACTAATGCTCTTTCTATTTCTCTGCCTGTTATATCGCCGGCATGCAAAACCCTTCTTTCTGAATGCCCGCCTTCCCTGCCCAGATCGAACTCTTTATTGTTTTCGGAATGCTTGGCAAATTTAACGCCCCAGCTTAAAAGATCCTGTACGATGCCTGGACCTTCCTCTACGACCATTCTTACTATATTTTCGTCGC
Organism: bacterium; assembly: GCA_021791295.1. The sequence continues at coordinate 3,328 of JAJYWW010000116.1, forward strand.
AAAGTCCGTCGCCGGCGGTCAGCGTGTCGCGTATATGTTTTTCGTATGAATCTTTATCGAGATTCATAACGGCGGCAAGCCCGCCCTGAGCATAGTTGGTATTTGATTCCGCTTCTTCTTTTTTAGTAAAAATTCCTACCGAAACAGAGTCGTCAAACCTGTTGGCAAGCGAAAGACCGGCTATGCCCGAACCTATAACGAGAACGTTAAAATGCATAAAATAACTTAATATTTAATTTGTGCCGCTGTTTAAATTCCATTTTAAAACCGCTTTTCCGTTTACTCCGGTAATTAAAAGTTTAATCCATTTAACGCCGGAGTTTAAAAATAATTTATGTTCTTTGTTGTCGTAATATTTTGGAAATTTTATAATATACTGCCTTGACCAGTCCGTAACGTAAGGAAAAAATTTCTTTAAAAAAACTTTTTTTTGCTGCGACGGTTTAATGCTGAGCGGCATAAGGCTTTCACCCTCGTTATTCGTTAAATATACCATCCATATCGACCGTTTTGAATCTAAGTTATTATAAGATTTGCGGGGAGTGTAAACCGAAACTAAAAATACGGTACTTTTTCCGATTTTTTTTATTAAATTTTTGGGACGTTTCATATAGTAATCGTAATACTTATCTTCATATGAACGCATAAAAGACTTATCTAAATAAGTAGCCCTTATATACATTACCGTATTAAGGTTATTGTATATATCCGCTTTGCGGGTCGCTCTACGCAAAGACGCACGATATCCGCCGTTTGACGGAAACGGATGTTTTAAACCGAGAGAACTAAAAACGGAACAACCGGACAGCAGAAAAATAGGTATGATAAATGCAAAAAGTAAAATTATTAAAAAAGCTGTTTTTTTCATAAATAAAATATTATTGCGTTATATCGTTTTTAGTAAATAAGGAATGAAGCTCAATGCCGTTCTCTTTAAGAAATTCGGCTCCGCCTTCCTGCCTGTCGACGACGCAGACCGCATCCGTTATCTCATAACCTTCTTCACGCACGTTTTTTACGGCTTTTAAAATTGAACCGCCCGTAGTAACGACGTCTTCTATTATTAAAATATTTGCTCCTTTGGATAAAAACTGTACGGGTTCGATAAGATTGCCTTTGCCGTATTCTTTTTTTTCCTTTCTGATAACGACGGATTTTAAAGGATTTTTATCCAAAAAACTCGCGGTCAGTATTGACGAAATTAAAGGAATGCCTCCCACCGGAACTCCGGCAATGACGGAAAATTTTAAATCTTTCATTTTTTTAATTTCATCGTAAAGCAGTCTGCCGACAAGATATAAATACTCGCCGTCGAAAGAAATTCTGCGTAAATCTATATAAAAGTCGCTTGTTTTACCGGAGGCAAGAACGAATTCTTTTTTTTCGTAACATAAATTTTTTACGGCATTCAATACGGACGTTTTAAGTGTTTCGGAGGTATCGTTTAAATCGTTATTTATCATTATTTTTTACCGTATAAAGACTGTTTATATA
>JAJYWW010000018.1 GCA_021791295.1 bacterium
TATGCTTTGCTTGCCCGCCCGTCTTCCGTTAGTTTAATTAATATGATAGTTATTATTTTACCGGATATTATTTGTTGTTTATGCGGGATATTATATCCGCGGCAACTTCTTCTATAGATTTATCGGTAATATCTATAATATATGCGTTTAATTTAGCGTATATAGACATTGAATGGGCAAGTTCTTTTTCTATGGATTCTTTAGATACATAATCCTGAGAAAGTCCCAGTCCCATCCTTTTTAACCTTTCTTTTCTTAAATTTGAAATTCTTAAGGCGTCGGAGACCAAACCGAATATTTTACCTCTTGGAACATTAAATACCGTATCGTCTATAACCTGAGAATCTATTATGGGAATATTGGCCGCTTTAAATCCTCTTTGAGCAAGAAAAAGACAAAGCGGGGTCTTTGACGTTCTTGATATGCCCAGTATAAGGGCATCCGCTTCCAAAACTTCGTCTATCCTCTGTCCGTCGTCGTGTTTAACGGCATATTCCAGGGCATCTATTCTTTTAAAATACTCGTCGTTAACCCTGTGAATTAAACCGGGCTTTCTTTCCGGAGAAAGATTAAGGATATTTGCTATAGAATTAAGTACCGGGCCTATTATATCGATACTGACGATACCTTTCTCTGCAGATTCCTGAAGCATAATATTTCTCAACCCGTCTTTAACTAAAGTAAAAATAACCAATGCTTTTTTTTCTGCGGCTTCCGTTATTATTTCCCTTAATTTCAATTCCGAATCTATCAATAAGAAACGTTTAAGTCGCACCTCCGGAATAGAAAACTGCGATATAGCCGCCCTTGCGACCTTTTCCGCCGTTTCGCCGGTAGAATCGGATACTACGAAGACATGAAAATTTTTATCGTTCATTGTTCCGCCTAATAAAAAAATATTATAATTTAATTTATATATGGGTTTTTAATCCCATTTTTTTCCACAAAAGCATTCCGCCTTTAAGGTTGTGAACCTTGTTAAATCCGTGTCTTTTAAGCATAGTGCATGCGGAATAACTTCTGGCGCCGCTGTGGCATACCGCAATTATATCCTTATCTTTATGCTTCTCTAATTCCTGAATTTTTAGCGGCAAAAGTTTAATGGGTATTAAGTGAGAATTTTCTATATGCCCTAAATTTCCGTTATATTCGTGAGGATCCCTAACGTCAATTACCAGAGTATTTTTGCCTTCTTTATCTTCCGATAATTTTTTAAATACCTCATCGGGAGTTATCTGGCTGACGTCGCCGAACAATCCTTCTCTTTTAAAAATATTAAACATCTGTTTCTTTATTCCTCCTTTTATCAATTTGCGATAGCGGCGCAGCGAAAAAAAAGGCGTCGGATTAATTTTCCGCTTTGCCGTTTTTAATTTTTAAATATACCGTAAATACGGAAAATTAATCCGACGCCTTTTCCGCATTAATTTACTTCCATTTTGAATTCCGTCCCCATAATTATAATATATATATTGCGATTTGTCTATATTTTCAAAATCACGGCTGTTTTAGAAAAAGGTGTCAGATTTTATTTTACGAATACAAAACAGTCAATTGATATAAAAAGCTACTTGCGGAAAATTAATCCGACGCCTTTTTCTTATATTTTCAACATTACGGCTGTTTCGTCGCAATCCGGAAATTTTACGCAGTTTATACAGTCGCTCCATATCTTATGGGGCAGTTCCGATTTGTCTATAACGTTAAAACCGGATTTTTGAAAAAATTGCGGTTTGTAAGTTAAGGCAAATATATTGGTTATTTTAAAAAATTTAGCCTCTTCTATGCATTTTTTAATAAGTTCCGTCCCGATAAGTTTCCTTGTATAAGGCTTTTTTACTGCTAACGACCTGATTTCCGCCAGATTTTCCCATACTATGGCAAGCGCGCATGCCCCTATAACTTCGGGTTCGCATCCAGACGATACTTTTTTGCTATCAATTCCATTTAAATTTTCATTGCCCTTTTCGATTTCACATTCTATTTCGGCAATGTAAAAATCTCTAAGATGGGTATATATATCGCTCATTGAACGCGGAAGCATCTCGCCTGCGTTAGAATATTCTAAAAAAAGTTTATAAAGAGATTTAACGTCGCACATAAGCGCTTTCCTCAAGACTACTTTTACGGTCTTAACGCCTTTGCCGACAACGCCTTCTTTATCGATTTTTTGGTTTTTAACGCGTCCGTTTTTGCTTTTAACGCTTAAACTTTCTTCCTCTTCGGTCTCTACCTCTATTTCTATTTCGGTAGGATAAAAAATAGCCCCTCCGCCTTTTTCATATCTTTGTCTGCCTGTTTTATACATATCTTTTTATTTAGAAACGCCCCCTGTTTTTTAAAATTTCCTTGGCATGCATTAATGCCGCTTCTCCTTTTGAATCGCCGGATAACATTCTTGCCGTTTCGGTTATTCTCTCTTCTTCGTTAAGCTCTTTTATCCGCGTATATGTTTTTTCGCTTATTACTTCTTTATAAACAAAAAAATGCCTGTCGGCGAACGAAGATACCTGAGCGAGGTGAGTTATAAGTATTACCTGATTTGCTTCGGATATAGATTTAAGTGCCGAACCTACGAAATTAGCTACGTCGCCGCCGATTCCGGCATCGATTTCATCGAAAATAAACGTTGCCGTATCTTTTCTTTTATTTAAAATTTTTAAAATACATAAACTTATGCGGGAAAGTTCGCCTCCCGAAGCAACTTTGGAAAGCGCCCTGGGTTCTTCTCCCGGATTTGCGGAAAACATAAAAATGCAATCGTCCAATCCTGTTTCAGAAAAACTTTGCTCAAAATCCGTTTTGTCTATATTTATTTTAAAAATAGGCTTAATTTTCAAAAACAACAGCTCTTTTTCTATTTGTTTTTCCAGAATAGAGGCGGATTTTATTCTTCTTTTATGCAATTCTTCGGACATCCGCAAAAAATTTTCTTTAAGCTTTTCATATTCGCCGTCAATTTCGGAAATTCTTCTTTCAAGTTCCGCAATCCCGCCTAATTCCTGCTTTGCTTCATCGTACAGTTTTAGAAGTTCTTCCAAACCGGAAACGTTATATTTATTTTCTATACTTATAACGGAATCGATTTTAAGGCGTATTTCGTTAAGCCTTTCTTCGTCGAATTCTAAAGCGGAATACTTTTCTATAAATAAAAGAATATCTTCCAGTTCTATTTTTGCAGTTTCGGCGTTTTTTAAAGCGTCTGCTTTTTTAAAAGCCGAATCTAATTCGGACAGTTTTGAAAGATTGGAAACTAATAAAGCCAGTTGCTTTAAAATCCCGTATTCATCTCCGTCTATTAAATCTATGGAATTTAAAATAAGTTCTTTTATAACGTTGGCGTTTTCTAACTTTTTTAGTTCCTGCTTTAAAATCTCTTCTTCGTCTGCGGATTTAATATTTAAATTTTCGACGTCGTTTACTATGTAAGAATTTAAGGTTCTTATGCGCGATATACCGTCTATTTTTTTTGTTATTTCTTCTTTTTCCGATAATATTTTTTTGATTTCGCTATAAATTTTTTTAGTTTCTTTCAGCAAAGTTTCATTGCCGGAAAAATCGTCCAAAAAAGCAAGCTGGCTTGCAGGATCTATTAAAAATCTCCTGTCGTTCTGCCCGAATATTTTTAACAAATTTTCGCCTAATTTTTCTATTAAGTTTTTGTTTACCGGCTCCCCGTTTATAAAATATCTGCTTTTACCTGCATCCGAAACGACCCTTTTAAGGATCCAACCGTCCGAGTTTTCCGAGTCTATTAAACCGTCTATATCTATATCTAATTCAGAAAATATATCTTTTAAGGAGGATTTTATCGAACCGTTAAAATCTAAATCGAATAACGCAGATACTGAGCCGTCTTTTTCGCCGGTTCTTATTACGTCAGCACCCTTTGTCTTGCCGAATAAAAAATTTAACGATTCTATTATTATACTTTTTCCGGCTCCGGTTTCTCCGCTCAACACGTTAAGTCCGCCGCAAAAATCTATTTCCAAAAAATCTATCGTGGCAAAATTTTTTATTTTTATAGTTTTTAACACTTTTCTAAACCTAAATCTTTCTTTATAAACTTAATATATCTTATTAAATAAATCTGACACATTTAAATATCTTTAAATCTGACGCCCTATTACCAGTTTAATTTTGTCCTTAATATATTCCAGTAATCGTTATCTAAAGACGAAGACAGGTAAACATTAGAAGGATGTTTTTTAATTATTATTTCGTCGTCGTTATGAAGTTTCAAACCATCTCTTCCGTCGGCGGAAATAAAAATATTTCTTTCCTGCGGAATAATTATTATTTTAAGTTCGCAAGGATTTATTATTATAGGTCTGTTTGAGAGCGTGTGGGGGCATATAGGAGTTATTATAAAAGCGCTCATGTCCGGCTGTACTATAGGTCCTCCGGCTGATAAAGAATAAGCCGTAGAACCGGTAGGAGTAGCGATAATAAGGCCGTCGGCCCTGTAATCGTTCAATCTTAAACCGTTTACGAAAACGGTTAAATTAATAACTCTGGCATGAATACTTTTTTCTCTTGCGATAGCCGCTTCGTTTAACGCTGTTAATTTTTCTATAGATTTGCCTTTCCTGAATACTTCGATGTCGATAGCCATTCTCGGTATAAATTCCAAAGTACCGTCTAAAAATCTTTCTATAGCGCCTTTCTTTTTTCTCTCTGGAACTTCTACCAAGAAACCCAGGGTGCCGAAATCTATTCCTATTACCGGCACTTCGGAAAGTTGAGGAAAAATCTTTCCAAGCGTAATTAAAAGAGTTCCGTCTCCTCCGCAGACTACTACAAGT
>JAJYWW010000190.1 GCA_021791295.1 bacterium
TTTCATCCGGGAAAATTTGTTAAAGAAGGCAAAGACTACACGCTTTATTCTATAATAAAAGGTTTCGTAAAATTTCATATAGGAAAAAATAACAGAAAGTTCGTCAGTATTATACCTGCGGAATAAGTTAAAATATTGTATTAGTTATTTACATATAAATAATATAGGAATCAGATTATAAAACTATAAACTTGTAAAGTTAAACAGATAAATTTATAGCAATAAACTTACTCCGTTAAAATATTCCGCAGCGACACAGATGCCGGATCTTGCAATTCCTTTCTTTAATTATTTACGCAAACATATATATAATAAGACCTCATTTTTTCTAAATACGAATAGAGAATATAAGTATAGTACGAGTACTTTATTCCGATTATCTATTATATTTATCATATTATTCTCAAAATTAACGTTGCAACTATTTTCAATAATTCAATAGCTGAATAATTAAATATTTAAAAAACCGCCATTAATAACGGCATATAAAATTTCGGTATGAAATTCGTAGATAACGCAATAATAACAATTGCTTCCGGTAACGGAGGCAGGGGTGCCGTAAGCTTTAGGAGGGAGAAATTTATCCCTAAAGGCGGACCCGACGGCGGCGACGGAGGAAAAGGCGGCGACGTTATATTTAAGGCTTCCCATAATATAACGAGCCTATTGGATTTCAGGTATAAACCGAGATATATTGCCGAAAAGGGCGGAAACGGCCAAGGGAATAACAAAAAAGGCAGAGACGGGGATGATATCGAGATAACAGTGCCGGTCGGCACTACGGTCGTAGATTTCGATTCAGGCGAAGTAATGGCCGACCTTATTAAAGACGGCGAAGAAACGGTTCTTCTCAGGGGCGGTATGGGAGGGAAAGGCAACACTTTTTTTAAGTCTTCAACGCAGAGAAGACCCCGTTTTGCTCAGCCGGGCATACCAGGCGTAACCAGAAAAGTCCGTCTCGTTCTTAAAAGTTTGGGTGACATAGGCTTAGTCGGCTTTCCAAATGCCGGCAAGTCCACCCTTATATCTAAACTTACCGGTTCGCATGCAAAAATAGCTCCGTATCCTTTTACGACAAAAACCCCCAATCTTGGCGTTTATGCCGGAGATAATCCTGAAGAGTCTGCTAAAACGCTGACTATAGTAGATATTCCGGGTATAATAGAAGGCGCCTCCGAAGGCGCAGGTCTCGGGCTTAAGTTTTTAAGCCATATAGAAAGATCCAATATACTGCTTTATCTTATCGAAATAGGAACGTTTAAAGAAATTAAGGCTTCATACGAAGCGGTTGTTAAAGAAATAACTGAATACGACGAAAATATTCTCAAAAAAGAACGGATAGCGGCTGTAAATAAGATAGACATGATAACGGACAAAAGGAAATTAAATAAAATTATTAAGGAAACAACCAAGTTTTTTTCCGAACAAAATATTCCGGTGTATTTTATATCGGCGGCTTACGGCACGGGAATAGAGGAACTTAAAAACGAATTAAATTTAATTTTAAATAAAAAAAATATTGCGGTATAATTACAAGATATTATAAAATTATCTTACTATATATTTAAATTAATAATTAATAAGCAGCAAGATATAAGTGAAAGAACTTACCGAACTTAAAGGACTTACAGAACTTAGGGATAATTTTAAAAAATATCTCGATTCTAAAAGAAGAGTAGTTATAAAAATAGGCACTCAGGTTCTTTTGGACGAAGAAGGAAAACTGTCGTCCCATTCTTTTAAAAGAATTTGCGCTTTCGTTCATTCGCTTATATTGCAGGAAAAAGAAGTCATACTTGTTTCTTCGGGCGCTATAGCCGCCGGAAAAGATTTGCTCGACATAAAACCGGTAACCGGCAGTTTTTCCATTCCTCAAAAACAGGCGTTTGCCGCATGCGGACAGCCGGTTTTGATGAAAAATTACGATTCGGCTTTTAAAAAATACAGACTTAAAACGGCGCAGATTCTTTTAACCAAAGAGGACGTTTCCGTCAGAAAAAGGTTTACCAATGCGCGGAATACTATAAATGAACTGCTCAATAACGGGGTTATCCCGATAATAAACGAAAACGACACCGTTTCTTACGAGGAGATAAAATTTTCCGACAACGACTATTTGTCGTCGCTTGTTTTGAACTTGGTATGTGCCGATCTGTTTATCGTTCTTTCGAACGTAAACGGGGTTTTCGATAAAAACCCTTCCGTTTATTCGGATGCAAAACCGGTTAAAATTATAAACGACATAGAAAATTATATAAAAAATTTTAAAGACGGGTCTAAAAGCGCTCATGGAACGGGAGGTATGAAGTCTAAGCTTTACGCGTCTTTTATCGCCGCAAGCGCGGGCATAGACACCGTTATAGCTTCCGGCAAAGATAAAAAAAGCTTGGATTCTTTAGCAAAAGGCAGATTGTGCGGAACGCTGGTGGTTTCTTCACGCGGCAATAAAATCAGCAAAAAAAAGCATTGGCTATTATTCGGGATGGAAAAAGCCGGAGAAATAATCGTCGATAAAGGAGCCGTAGAAGCCATTACGCATCAAAACAAAAGCCTTCTTGCAGGCGGTATAATTAAAATAAAAGGCGATTTTAAAAAAGGGGACGGAGTTTACGTATTGGACGAAAAAGGAACGGTTTTGTCCAAAGGCATAACAAATTTAGATTCGGACGATATTAAAAAAATAAAAGGGTTAAGCTCTGAAGAGATAGAAGCTAAATTCGGAAAAGACGACATTTCTTCCCTCGTCGTGCATAAAAACAAGATGGTCGTAAATATATAAAAGGATTGAATATGGCCGATAATGATAGAATAAATATAGATACAAATAAAAGTAATAATAAAACCCTTTCTATTGAAGAAATAGCCAAAAAGGCGCGCGATGCCTCCGGCAAAATAGCGGAAGCCGGTTCCGCCGTGAAACTTAGCGTCTTATCGACGCTTAAAGAACTTTTGATAAAAGATAGGAAAGCAATAGAAGCAGAAAATGCGAAGGACATAGAAAACGCAAAGGCGGCGGGATTAAGCAAGCCTATGATAGACAGGCTTTTTATTAGCGATAAAGTATTTTCTTCGATGCTCAATTCTATCGACGACGTAATGAAGATTAAAGATCCGGTAGGCGAAATAGAAAATATGGCGGTAAGGCCTAACGGACTAATGGTCGGCAGGATGAGAATACCGCTTGGCGTAATAGGAATAATTTACGAATCCAGACCTAACGTTACCATAGATGCGTCTATTTTGTGCCTTTTGTCCGGCAACGCTGTAATATTAAGAGGCGGTTCTGAGGCTATAAATTCCAATAAAATGCTTGCTTCGATAGTTTCGGAAAGCCTCGAAATCAACAATCTTCCCCCCGAAGCCGTGTCTATAATTCCTTATACGGACAGGTCTGCGATTACGGAACTGATATCGCTCAAAAAATACATAGACCTTATAATACCGCGAGGCGGCGAAGGGCTTATTTCGTTCGTAACCGAAAATTCTAAAATTCCGGTCATAAAACACGACAAAGGAGTCTGTCATATATACGTTGATAAATACGCCGATATAAAAAAATCGATAGACGTTATAATTAATGCGAAAGTTCAAAGACCTTCGGTTTGCAACGCTTTAGAAACGCTTTTGGTCCATTCGGATATTATCGGAGATTTTATGCCGGCAATGCTTGGCGAACTTAAAAAGAACGGGGTTGAAACAAGGGTTGACGGCGAGATAATGAATATTTTCAAAAGCAGGTTCAATTTTATAACTCCGGCTGCGGATGCGGACTGGGATGCGGAATACCTCAATCTTACGCTGGCGGTTAAGGCCGTTAAAAATATCGCCGAAGCTATAGAACACATAAGGCTTCACGGTTCCAACCATACCGAATCCATAATGACGGAAAACTATACGAGAGCGCTTGAATTCATAAAAAAAGTGAATTCATCATGCGTACTCGTAAACGCTTCCACCAGGTTTAACGACGGTTTTGAGCTTGGGCTGGGAGCGGAAATAGGCATATCCACTTCTAAGATTCACGCGTACGGACCTATGGGGGCAAAAGAGCTTACGACGACTAAATTTGTAGTATTCGGGAATTATCAGAAAAGAACTTGAGATGAAATAAAATTAAGTAAAGGCGAAATAAAAATTTAAATTATGAAAATAGGAATTTTCGGAGGTACCTTTAATCCTATACATTACGGTCATTTAAGGGCGGCCGAAGAAATCGCCGAAAAATTTTTAGACAGGGTTATATTCGTTCCTACAAATATAACGTCCAACAAAAACATAGACGCCGAAGCTCATCCGCAAAAAAGACTCGAAATGGCGGAAATCGCTATAAAGGGCGAACAAAAATTCAAAGTTTCGGATATAGAAATTAAAAGAGGCGGATTTTCATATTCTTACGATACGATAGTAGAGCTTAAAAAAAAATATAAAGACGACGATTTATATTTTATAGCAGGAGCAGACGCTTTCTTAGGATTAAAAAACTGGAAAAATGCCGAGGCGATATTAAAAACGATAGATTTTATAATAGCCGGCAGGCCGAAATACGGTTTTAAAAATTTAGTAAAGCTAATCGATTTTTTACCCGATAATTTAAAAGAGGATGCCAAAGTTGATTTAAAAGAGGGAAAAATCTTTATAGACGAAAAAAGAGCGGTTTATTTTTTAGATACGACTAAGCTCGATATTTCTTCTACCGTTATAAGAAATAATTTTAAAAATAATATTTCAAACCTCTTTTTGTTGCCAAACGGCGTTATTAATTATATAATAAAAAATAAACTATATGAATCAAA
>JAJYWW010000174.1 GCA_021791295.1 bacterium
CTTAACTCTTTTAAATTAATCTCGTTTATGTTTATTCCGTTAATGTCTATTTCGCCCGAAGACGGTTCGTAAAAACGCGGAATAAGCATTGATATCGTGCTTTTGCCTGCTCCCGAAAAACCGACTATCGCGGCTATTTCTCCTTTATTTATTTTTATGTTAATATTTTTAAGGTCGAAACGCTCGCCGGCTTTTTCTTTTTCTTCGCTTGTCGCGCCGGAAATACCGTCTTCCGCATTATCTTTGCATTTATCGCCTTTTTTGCCGCAAAAGTCGTAGCCGAAATAAAGATTTTTTATCTCTATAAAGTTTATATCTTTAGGAACGAGATTATTTCCTCCGATTTCTTCCTGCTTTTCGTCTAATATGCCGAAAATTCTGGTTCCGGCGGCAATGCCTTCCTGAAGGCTGTTGTTAAGCCTCGACAAACTCTTTACAGGCTCGTAAAGAAGAAGTATGGCGGTTAAAAAGGAGAAGAATTCTCCGGGGGTATATCCAAATTTTATAACCTGCAGTCCGCCTATAAATATTATTGTCGCAACCGAAATGCCGCCTATAAGTTCGACGAACGGCACGGTAAGCCCCCTAATTTTCGTCATTCTCATAAAAAATCTGTAAAGATTGTCGGAGAGCTTTTTAAACCTATTTATTTCAAACTCTTCCATATTATAGGCTTTCACCATTCGCAAACCTGAAATTGTTTCGTCTAAAAACTTCGTTATGTTTCCCATTTCGTTTTGAGTATCCGTGCTTATCCTGCGCGCTTTTTTTCCCAGAAGCGTTACCGGAAAAATAACTAAAGGAAACAGTATAAGTACGGCTAAAGCAAGATAAAAATCCATATATAATACTACTACTAAAAGAACTATCATGGTAAGAATATCTTTCATAACGGCGCTGACGGTGTCCGATACCGTCCTTTGAATGATATTTATATCGTAGGTTATTCTTGCGATAAGAACGCCCGTAGGTATTTTATTTAACTTTGAAACCGGCAGTTTAACTATTACCGAATAAACTTCGTCCCTGAGCGACCTTATGATATTCTGCCCAACCGACCCCGTATAGTAAAACTCGGCGTAATAAAAAACATTTTTTACTATAAATATCAATACTACTAGAAGCGGAATAAGTATAAGTTCGGTATAGCTTTTAGTTATAAATATATTATTTATGAGCGGTTTTACTATATAAGCAAGTGCTCCCGTCAGTGCGGACACTATAGCCATGCTTATTACCGCCATAATGAGCTTTTTCTTATATGGCAGAATATATGGGATAAGTCTTTTTAAGACAGACCAATCCTTTTTTATATTTTTCTTATTTAACATTTTAATTTTATCGGACATTATTGTATAATCGCTATTATTTTATCATAAATTATGCCTGCCGCGGCATCAAACGGGTCAATGCCGGCATCTAAAGTAGAAATTACGTCAGATATTTTTTTAAGTGCGTTTTTTCTGTACTCTTCGTCTTTTAAAAATTTATCGGCTTCGTTAAAAACGTTTTCGGGGTTAAACTTAAATTCTATCAGTTCGGGAGCAACCTCTTCTCCGGCAAGTATGTTTATAAGGCCTGCGTATTTTATTCTTACTAATATTTTAGCAAGAATATAGGTTAAATAGTTTAAATAATAAAATATTATTACCGGTTTGCCGTAAAAACAGGCTTCTAAAGAAGCGGTGCCGCTTGCAGTTATTATTAAATCGCTCGAAGACATGGCAAAACCTATTGAATCGGTAAATATATACATATCTTTTTTTAAGGCGGGACTGTTTTCTACCGCATCCTTAAAATAGGAAAAATCAATCCCTTTTCTGAACGGAAAGATAAAGAAAGATTCTTCATAAGCCGATTTTATCCGTAAAACGGAATCGATTATCCTTTGCGAGTGATATTTAAGTTCGGTTTTCCTTGAGCCGGGCAGAAAAGATATAATCGGATATTTTCCGTTCAAGAGTTTTTGCGTTTCGGCATCTTCGGATAAATCAGCCGATAAAACGTCTTTTTTGTTTAAGATATATAAAGGATTGCCGAAATAATAAGAATCTACGCCTTCTTTTTTATAAATATCCTGCTCGAAAGGAAAAATAGTTATAACGAATTTTATATATTTTTTAATAAATTTTATTCTGCCGTAGCGGGATGCCCAAATTTTAGGAGGGATGAAATAAACTACGGGTATTTTAAGCTTAGCCGCAAATTTTGCGATTTTAAAATTAAAGGACGGAAAATCGACAAGAATTACTGCGTCTGGTTTGTTGGATTCTATCCATAAAGATATATTTTTTAATACTTTTTTTATAGTTTTTAACTTTAAAAGCACTTCGGTGAAACCCATAACCGATAATTCTTTAATATCGGCTATCAACTCGGCGCCGGCGCCGGCGCTGTTTTTTCCGCCCATCGCGTAAATATCGATAGTTACGCCGTTATCGTCAAGTTTCTTAATCTTTTCAATTTTTTTAAGCGACGATATTAGTCCGCCCGCAAAAACGTCGCCGGAAGGTTCGCCCGAAACTACGAGTATTTTATGCATTTGCATGATATTTGTTTATAACTGCAACCTTTAACTATGAACGATATAAGGATTAACATATATTGCGGGGTTAAAAACGACGGCTCAAAAAACATAAACGGCGATATTTTCGGAGTCGGCCTTCTTAATAAATTCATCTTTCCTGATGACTATAGTATTTCGTTCAAAAGCAAGGCACGTAGCGTTTACCGAAATTATCGCTTCTAAAGTATCGAGTCCTACTGCCGGAATGTCGAATCTTAAATCCTGGTTTGGTTTATTAACTTTTACTATTACGGCGCCCCCGTTTGCAAGTTTTCCGCCCCTTATTATCGCCTCGTCCGTACCTTCTATAGCTTCTAGAGCCATTACCGATTTATCTTTAACTACGGCGGTCTGCCCTATATCCGCCCCTGCAATAAGTATAGCCGCATTTTTTCCGAACTCTATATCTTCTTTTTCTTTTTTGTTAGGCGACCTTTTGGATGCGGCCCCCGACGGTAAAAAAACGGAAGAGATATATTTCGTCTGAGGAACGATGGTTATTCCTTCTTTTTCCAAAAATTTACAAATAGCGTTAAGTATGGTGTCGTCTTTTTTGTCTTTAAGAGACAGAAAAAGGGTTATGGCTTTAATGTCCGGTTTGACTTTTTTAAACATCAGCGTTTTTCTGACTTTACCTGCCATTATCACTTCGTTAACGCCTTCTGATTTGAAAAAATTAACTAACTTGCCGAGCTGTCCGACGCTGATGTAAATAATTTTATCCGCGCGTTCGGAAAGCGATTTGTCGGCTTCTTCTTCGATTGCGCAAACCTTAACCGAATAACCCGCCGATTTTAATTCGTCGATGTATATTAGCGGAAACTCGCCGTAACCTGCGATTATGCCTATATTTTTATTTTCCATATTTTAAAACTTCCGCTATTTATCTGGTAATACCTCTTTTGGAATCGGATATAAACGAAGTGAATTTTTCTATTTTTTCGGTTTTTCCTATTTCATGCTCTATTCTTTCTATGGCAATTTTAACTGTAGCTTTCGACCTGTAAACAATTTTATATGCATTTTTTATCTGTTCTATCTCTTCTTTGGTAAAACCTCTTCTTTCCAATCCTATTCTATTGATACCGTAAATTTTGGCCCTGTCTCCCGATGCCACTAAATACGGAGGAATATCCTGTACGACCATAGAACCCCCTGCGATAAGAGCCGATTCACCTATGCGGACGAACTGATGAATGGCGCAAAGACCTCCGAGTATCGCAAAATCCTCCACTTCTATATGTCCTGCAAGCGTAGCGTTATTCGCAAAAATGTTCCTATTGCCTATGGCGCAATCGTGAGCAATATGCACGTGCATCATAAATAGGTTTCCGTCGCCCACCACGGTAACTCCGTTGCCGGTAATAGTCCCAGGGTTCATAGTTACGTATTCTCTAATTATGTTGTTATCGCCTATAATAAGTTCAGTGTCTTCCCCTTTATACTTAAGGTCTTGCGGAACCGAACCTATGGAAGCGAATTGAAATATTTTATTTCCGTCGCCTATGGTCGTGTTGCCCTCTATCACGACGTGCGGCGCAATTTGATTATTTTTTCCTATTTTCACGCCGCCTTTTATAATAGTATAGGGTCCGACTTCTGTCGATTCGTCTATTACGGCTCCCGGATAAATTATGGCAGTTTTATCTATCATATTTCAATTTCATATACCGTTTTATTTTTTTTATTGTTTATATTTTGTATTGGGGACATAATTGAATTCTGTCCCCATTCCATTTTGTGGCAGTGCCCGAATTGAATTCCGGCACTACATTTATTTAGGTATAAAAGTTGCCATGAGTTCGGCTTCGGCACAGAGATTTCCTTCCACTTCGGCTTTGCCGGAAAAAACCCACACGAACTGTTTTCTTTTAATTAGTTCTACTTTTAAATATACCGAGTAACCGGGTAATATCGGTTTTCTGAACCTGGCCTTATCTATTCCCATAAAGTAAGTTAATTTATCGCGTAAATCGTCGTTTTCTTCCGTTTTATAAGCTAAAATGCCTCCCGCCTGTGCAAGAGCCTCTAATATTAATACTCCGGGCATAACGGGATAACCCGGAAAATGCCCCTGAAAAAAAGGTTCGTTTATAGTAGTATTTTTAACGGCGGTAATAGACTTGCCTTTTTCTAAAGATACGACTTTATCTATCATAAGAAAAGGATATCTGTGCGGTAAAAGATTTAAAATTTCTCCTA
>JAJYWW010000068.1 GCA_021791295.1 bacterium
ACGCTAAAAAATATGCGCTAAAAATTCCAATTTCAAAGAACGATATTGAACTGATTTTAAATTTTAAATATTTATATTTTGCTATGATATTTTTTAAATATTTTTCTTGACTCTTTATAGGACGACTGATAATAGTTTTCACCCCTTATATTTTCGTGGGATTTTAAAATAACGCTGTTTTTTTCTTTATTTCTTAATATCGCATAGACGTATCTCGTATCGGTAGCGTTATAGGAAAGGGCTTTTCTGCAGGCGTTTTCTACTTCTAAGTTATCGTAGCCTTTGACTGTCTCTTTAAACTCGGACAAATACCTGTGGACTACGGTAATATGCAGATTCTTTTCCATTATTTTCTTTACGAATTTAGCGGTATTAAATCCTTTTTCCAATGCCCATGCGATAAACTTTTTCAAGTCGTATCTTTCCGTCATCGCGTAATGGTTTAAAGGCATATGCTCTTTTAAGGTCGAAAAATCTTTAACCCTTGGATGGACGGCCTTTATTTCGCCGTTATGATAAATCTCTACCGAGCTTTGGCTATACCATACGGAAACATTCTGCCCGATTAAAGTAAAAGGAACGGAATAAAACGCTTTATCTATCTCTATATGATAATCCTTTGGAACTAACCTTTTTACGTAATTTCTGTAAAAATACTCTCTTTCGGGAAGTTTTTGCATATTGGGCAGTTCCACTTCGTTTAAAAGCTCGAACCTGGACTTTTCTACGTATCTCATCTTTCTGTTATTGTATTTGTCTAACATAGGAATAATAGCTTTGTTTATTTCGTCTATTGAGAAAAATACGTAGTTTCTTAACGCCGCTATAATCCATCTTTTGACTATTTTAACCCCGTTTTCCGCCGATGCTTTATCTTTCGGCTTATATACTCTGGCGGGGTTTATGATAAAACCGTAATGCCGGGCAAGATCTTTATAGCTTGCGTTCAAATTTAATTCTTTTCTGGTATGTTTTATTACGGCGGATTTAAGGTTATCCGGAACTGTCGTTTCGGTTACGCCGCCGTAATAGGAAAAAGCTGATTTATGCGCAAGGTTGAACGATTCCATAGTCTGGTCATTAGTAGCCTTTGCAAAAAGGCAGCTTGAAGCTCCTAAAGTAGAAACGAAAACCTCCGCTTCGGTTTTTACTCCTTTATCCATGTAAGGAATAGTCGTGCCGGAGAAATCCACGAACATTACTTCGCCGCCTCTGTAATGGTTTCTATAGGAAGGATCTAACTTCTTGCGGAAATCGTTCATATAATACTTAAACTGGGTATAGGAATAACCGAGCGGGTTATTTTCGATATATTCCTGCCATAATAAAAGGTAGGTTACGCCGGGCTTTTTAATCTCTTCGGCAACGTATGCGGGGTCGGGGAGGGTTCTTGCGGGGGTTTTTATTTTATCCGGCACGAGTTTGTCTTTTAGGTCGGAAAAGGAAAGATCTAAAGCTTCGTTCGGGGAAAGCCCAGACGAAGCTATCCTCTTTACGTAATCGGATACGGTGGATCTGGGAATGCCGGTGGCAACGGCGACCTTTCTGATGGAGATGCCTTCTTTGTAATAAAGCTTAAGCGCTTGTTTAACATCGTTCATATCGTGCCTCATTGTTAAGAATAATCCTCCTTATAAATTAAATTCAATAAGGATGATTATTGCATAGTTCGGATAATTAAATCTTAGTATCTAAAAAATACTAAGTTCAAGTGTCCGACAGAGACCGATATGGGTGTCCGGTTATTTCCGCTACGGGTGTCCGGTGAAAACCGTTTTTAGCGTCCGACGAAAACCGCTACGGGTGTCCGACGAAGTCCGCTGCATGCAGTATATTTAGTTTCGATAAAAAATTAAATCAAAAATGCAATAAATAATATAACTTTAATCTTATGGCAAATTATTATTTTTTTATGAAAAATCTATTTCATCTATAAAAGAGCTCAAGAATTTAATAAAAAAATAGACTATGCAAAATAAATAAAATAACTTATATTTTCTTTAAAATAAGGCTCAGGAGGGCTATAATTATTCCGATAAAAGAGCCGGTTATCGCGCCGTTTATTCTTATATACTGCAAATCGTTGCCGATTTTATCTTCAATTTGTCCGACCAATTTATCTTCGTCAAGGTTTTCTAAATTTTTTCTTATAAGTTTTCCTATCGCAGAATGATTGATTTTCATAAGATATATAATGTTGCTTTTTAAAAAAACATCAATTTTATCGGTGTTTTTTGATATTTCATTCTCTATGAAAATAAAAAAATAATTAAATTTTTCTTTAAACATTTTTTTATTAACGACATAATCTTTGTTGTTTTTAAGTATTGAACCGATAAAATTTATTATTGCGTCGCGTATTAGGATTTTTAACCTGTTTTTAAAACGGACTATAATATTTAAACCCTCCGAATTAATAAAATTTGAAAGTTTATTTTTAATAGTTTTTTTCAATTCATCGTTATTTAAATAATGTATTATGTAATCTTTTATTTTATCGGCATTTTCGTCGATAATCGTTTCGACGGTATTTAAAATTTGAATCCGCGAAGTTTTGTCTATATCGTTTAATGCGGTTAAAATATAATCCTTTATATTTAGTCTGACTTCGTTATTTTCGTTGTTTTTTATATCTTTAATAAAATCTATAATTTTTGCTATAATTTCGTTGGAAAGTTTGTCTATGTCTATGATATTCGTCTTTTCCGCTACAAACATCAGTATGTTCTTTACGGCTGAACCGCTTTTATATTTTTCGATTATATCGGCGATCTGTTGTTTTAAATACGGCCTGTTTTCCTCTATGTTTAAAATAGCGAAGCCGCTTAAATTAGATATAATGTAGGCGAAATTTTCATCTATTATTTTATTTCCCGCAAATTTTATAGATTTTATAATTTCATCCGAATACGTTTCCGTGATTTTTTTTGACAGAGCGTCCATATTATATGTTTTAATGTAAACGCCTATATAGTTAATTAAATTACCGTAAATATAATCAGAATCTTCGGACTTAAAAAATAAGGCTAATTTGCTTATTATATTTTTGGATATACTGTCGTCGGACAGCGTTTTATCCAATGTTTTATCGATATTTTTATTTAAAAAATTTTTAAATTTATCCGTTTTGGCATAATTAACCGATTTTAAAATTAATTTTCTTAAAGACAGCATTAATTTATTTTTATTTTTATCTTTTTTGATAATATTTAGCAGGATATCGGAAAAATTTATGCCGCTTATTTCCGACGCAAGATAGTTTTTGCCGAGCCATATATCGTTGACGGTATTGCTTATCGCATTAATAATTTTTTCTTTGTTGTTTTTAATGGTATTCGTGTGCGGAATATGAAATCCGAGCGGATATTTGAATAAAGCCGTGACGGCAAACCAGTCGGCGATGCCGCCTATAAGCGCCGCCGCAGAAGCCCTTTGCAGTATAAATACCCAGATATTATCGACGCGGATAAGGTAAGATGCTAAAAAAATTAAAAAAGCAAATAAAAGAAATAGATTTGCGATAATTTTATTTTTGGCTTTTAAATCCATATTTTTAATTTTATCATTGTTTTGTAGTATTGACATAATTTTTGTTTAATTTTTTGCTTGACAGTGAACGATTGTTTACTGTATTATAATATGTATAGTGTTATATACCATTATATATATGCCGTTTTATATATATAATGTTAACGTAAAATAATTTCAATAATATTTAAAATAATTTAATAATCTAAATTTCCGCCATTAATTTCATTAATTATTATAATTCTAAATATGGATATAAAGCTTAAAGGCAGGCTCGATTCTATAAACGGTTTTTACGCGGAAAGAAGAAGAATGCCGACGTATTCCGAAATGACCGATTTGTTCGGGGTAAAATCAAAAAATGCGGTTTTTAAAATAGTCGGTAAACTCATAGAAAGAGGTTTATTAAAAAAAGATTCCAAGGGGTATTTGCTGCCGGTTTACGGCGGTTATTCGGCTATGCCGCCTAATGCATCCGCGGTTGCTGTTTTTACGGCGGCGGGCGCAGGCGGCGGTCTTCTTAAACTTCTCGGAAGCGTCGAGGCGGGTTTTCCCAGCCCGGCGGAAGAAGATCTGTTAGACAGTGTTTCCATCGATAAACTTTTAATAAAAAATCCAAATTCTTCTTTTATGCTTGAAGTTTCAGGAGATTCGATGATTAACGCCGGCATTATGCCGAAAGATTTTGTAGTAGTAGATAAATCGCTTACGCCTAAAGAAGGAGATATAGTAATAGCGCGCGTGGACGGCGACTGGACGATAAAATATCTTAGGAAAAATAACGGCGCATATATACTTGAACCGGCAAACCCTAAGTACGGACTTATAACGCCCAAGCAGGAATTAACGGTTGCGGGAGTAGTAGTGGGCACTATAAGAAAATACAGGTAACATAAGTTAAGTATATATATCCGCCTTTAATTATTTAGCGGAGGCATAAGCATAGGCGGACGAAAACCAACGAAGCGAAGAGTAGCATTAATTCATAAATAATGCGGGCGGCTGATATAAATAGGAAGATATAAAGCATCAAACATATATAGTATAGATAAGATATATAGAGAGGGTATAGCAAAGGTAAATTATGACTAATTTTTGTGTACATTCATGGCCGAAGACTATCGCTCACATAGATGCCGACGCTTTTTTCGTAGCCTGCGAGCGCGCGTTAAATCCGTCTTTAAACGGAAAATGCGTTGCGGTAGGAAAAGAGCGGGGTATT
>JAJYWW010000031.1 GCA_021791295.1 bacterium
GCCGTTGTCTATAAAAATTCCCAGGTCGGCGTTAATAGACCTTACTATGCTCGACAATTCCTTGAGGGATTTTTTGAATTCCCTTTCGGTTTTCGTTATTTTAGTCTGGTCTAAATTAGCGTTTAAATGAACGGAATCTATGCCGAGTTTGCCTATTACCGAAGGAAAAATTTTGCTGGAACTGCCGTAAGAATAATCTATTACTATTTTAAATTTTCTCTTGATAATCCTTTCTGCGTCTATAGTTTTAAGAAACCCGTCGGTATAATATTCCGTACCGTGGGTAGGATAAAAAATTTCGCCGGTTTCCTCGGAGCCGACCCTCGTATAATCTTCCCTGAAAAACAATCTTTCTATTTTCTGTTCTCCAAGAGTAGAAAAATCCAAACCGTTAGAATCGAAAAATTTTATGTTTAGAAGTTTTTTATCGAACGGATGTTTTCTGACGTGTATTCCGCCGGAACTTTTAAACTGTTTTGCCTGATAGCGGACTATTGAAATAGGGGTATCGCTGAAATCGTTAACGTTAACTCCTACCGAAAGAACGCCCGACATCATGGCTCTTGAAAAAAGACGGGATGTTTTATGGCTGTCCCTCGACACGGATATCGTTCTGTTTTTGCCGGCGGTTGCTCCGAACGCCGCTCCGAGTTTCGACGCAAACTCGGGCGTTATTTCTAAATTAGCAAGACCGGTTATACCGTATTGGCCGAATATTTTGGCGCTCCATTTGTCCGACCATATCAGGCTTTCGGATAATATCGCTCCGTCTTCGACGTTTTTAAAAGGCCAAATTTTAACGTTAGGATTAATCACGGCGCCGTTTCCTATATGGCATACGTCGGAAACTACCGCTCCGGCACCTATAAATACGTTGTTTCCTGCAAAAGTTTTATATCCGAGTATAGATTCCTGTATATCGCAGTTTGCGCCTATCTTTGACGCCTTGCCCATTACCGACCCGCTGATGGACGTGTTTTCTCCTACCGTACAGTTGTCTCCGATAACGCAATTTTTAATTTTGCAGTTTTGAAGAATATGGACGTCTTTGCCGAGAATAGAATTTTCTATATCGCAGGTAATATCCACTATGCTTTTTGCGCCTACGGTTATATTTTTATCCCCTAACTTTTCGCCGTCTATATTAAGATTTATTTTGCCGGCGATAATGTCTAAATGGCTCTGCCTGTATTCCGAAAGCGTCCCTACGTCTTTCCAGTATCCGTTGGATATATGTCCAAAAAGTTTTTTGCCGTTTTTTAGTAAAAGCGGGAAAAGGTCTTTGGAAAAATCGAATTCGCTTTTTTCAGGGATCATTTTTAATACTGAGCGGTTTAATATGTAAATGCCGGTATTTATAGTATCGCTGAAAACTTCGGACCATGTCGGCTTTTCTAAAAATTTCGTTATTCTGCCTTCGGAATCGGTTATAACTATCCCGAAAGACAGAGGGTTTTCTACGTGCGTAAGGACTATTGTAGCGTCGCTTTTTTTGTCTATATGAAAATCTATCGGTTTTGAAATATTTATATCCGTAATTATATCTGCGCTTATTACCATGAAATCATCGTCTTTAATTATTTTTTCTACGTTTTTTACCGCCCCGGCAGTTCCGTAATCTTCTTCGGCAAGAACGTATTCAATTTTCACGCCGAAATCGGAACCGTCTTTAAAATAATTTTTAATAAGGTCGGGCTGCACATACAGAAGCACTATAAGGTCGTTTATTCCGTGCGACTTTAGAAGATTGACGACGTGCTCCATCATAGGTTTGTTTGCTATGTGTATCATCGGTTTTGGAGCATTATTGGTTAAAGGTTTAAGCCTTGTTCCAAAACCTCCTGCCATAATAACGGCCTGCATATTTTGTCCTCCGATAGGTTTTTAAGCTTTAAGACAATTTTACCAAGACAACTTTTAATGTTGCAATATGGCAATTATTCTACTAAAATTATATCTTATTAAATAATAAAATCAAAATAAAAATTATGCTTTCTTACATTCTGCATTTAGACACGGCGCTTTTTTTACTCATCGATAACAATTTCCACTTTTCTTTATTAAACGACAATATGAGGGCGGTTACCGATCTCGGCAACGGCTGGGTCGTTTACTGGCTAGTGCTTTTATATGTTTATTATTATAACCGTCAAAAATTTAAAGAATCGTTTTTTTTGCTTTTTTTAACTCAAATAGTTCCCGGGATCATAGACATTATAATAAAAAAAGCCGTCAACAGACCGAGACCCGTAGTAGCGCTTCATTCTCTTATCGAAGAAGGAAAGGTTCACGTAAATGTTTTAGGAAGACACTTAACCGAAAATTCTTTTCCTTCAGGGCATACGGTGACGGCTTTTTCCATTGCCGTCGCATTATCTTATATGTTTCCCGAACATAAAAAAGTATTTTATATATTGGCTTATGTAGTGGCGTTTTCAAGAGTTTACGACGGCGAACATTATCCTTTGGACGTTATCGCCGGCGGAATAATCGGATATTTATTCGCTAAAATAACGCTCGTCTTATATAAAAAAATAAAAAATTATAAAAATTATAATTTTGAACGATAAAACGATATTAATTAAGCAATTAAGAAGTTAATTTTTCAGATTCAATATATATAACTATTTTTCTGGCAATTCTTCTGGAAGCTCTTATTATTGCCTCTTTCTCTTGTTTATGGGCTATAAGGGGGTTTATATAATTATAGTACGTTGCGCTTGACGAAAAATTTACGTTCCTGAAAATTATCTTTCCGCCGGTATTATACATGCTGACGGTTACGTTCACGGTAATATCGTAATCAACCGCCGCCGCAACGCCCGTATATGACATTACGTTATTCTGCACGGAAGTTATTTTTCCGGACAGATAATAAAAAGCGCCGTTTTCGTTTGAAGTAAACATATACGTCTGCATATTCAAAAATTTTGCTATATTATTTGAAAAATAAACGCCGACTCCGCTCTTATAGGTAAGATTTTTAAAAGGTTTTACGTAAATTCCGGATATATCGTTATATCTTTTTGATTTTTTACCGCCGCTTGCCGGTAAACCCGCCTTAACGGAACTTTCGCTGCCGTTTAATACTCTAAAACCGCATCCTGTAGAAAAACCGGCGGCAAGAATAATTATTATAGATAATAATAATGCTTTTTTTTTAAAATTCATACGATTTAAATTTATGAAATTATGATTATGTAAAACAGCTAAACGATAATGTTTAACAGTTTATTTTTTATGTATATAACTTTTTTAATTGTGTTCTTATCTTCTGCGTATTTTTTGATTTTTGGGCTGTTCATAGCCGCTTTTAAAACGGTCTCTTCGTCCGAATCAATGCCCGCGGTTACGAGATCTCTCATCTTTCCGTTTACCTGCACCGCTATGTTGCAATTTTCTTTCAAATATCCGGCATCTATTTTTTCGGGCCAGTTTTCGCCTTCTATGAAAGAGCCGTTTAAAATTTCAAATATTTCGGAACATACGTGAGGAATAAAAGGATATAATATCAAAATGACCGAATTTAAAAAATGTTTCAGCAGATATTTATCGGATTTATTTAATAATACAAGTTTTTCCCCGCCTAAAGCTCCGGTAAAATCGTTAAAAGCATTAATTAATTCCATCGACGAGCTGATAACCGTGTTAAAATGATAGCGTCCGTTCATTTCGGTTTCGGTTTTTTCGATAACGCCGTTTAATCTGTAAATTAATTCCTTAACCGACGGATTTACGTCGGATTTCTTTATTTCGTACGCCGAAACATTTAAACTTGCCGTATTGGACGAAGATTGCGAAATGCTTAAACCTTCTACGTAAAATTTGTCCTTAGCATCTTTTACTATTTCGGAAAAATCTTCTATGGTTTTATAAAATTTATTTATAAATCTGTATGCCCCTTCGACTCCGGAATCGCTCCATTCAAGATCTTTTTCTGGAGGGGCTGCAAAAAGTACGAATAATCTTACCGTATCTGCGCCGAATTTTTTAATAAGTCCGTCGGGATCTACGACGTTGCCTTTGGATTTAGACATTTTTGCGCCGTTTTTTATGACCATTCCCTGCGTAAGAAGATTTTTAAAAGGTTCGCTTAACGCTATATAACTTAAATCTCTCAGTGCCTTCACGAAAAATCTTGAATACAGAAGATGCATCACGGCATGTTCCACGCCGCCTATATACTGATCGACCGGCAGCCAGTAACGAACGTCTTCGCTTTTAAACGGATTTTTTTCTTTTTCTTCGGAAATGGTATATCTCAAAAAATACCATGACGACTCTACGAAAGTATCCATGGTATCGGTTTCCCGCTCGGCTTTTCCTCCGCATTTTGGACATTTTGCATCTATAAACGATTTATGCTTTTTAAGAGGGGAGGCGCCTTCTCCCGTAAACACGACGTCGTCCGGCAGTATTAAAGGCAGGTCGCTTTCGCTCAGCGGGACTATTCCGCATTTTTCGCAATATACGATAGGTATAGGGCATCCCCAGTATCTCTGCCTCGATATTCCCCAGTCCCTGAGCCTGTAGTTGGTAACTTTTTTTCCTATATTTTTCTTTTCGGCAAAATCGGCTATTTTTTCTTTTGCATCTTCTGAGGCAATGCCGCTAAAATCGCCTGAATTTACGAGTATTCCGCCGCCCGTATAAGGCAGACCCGCCGTGTCTTCGGAA
>JAJYWW010000141.1 GCA_021791295.1 bacterium
TTATAATAACCTTGTAATTTTTTCTGTTTAATTCTTCCGGTTCGACAATACCCATCCATTTGGGGAGATTGACCAAAGGAACGACGCTGCCCCTTAAATTAAACATGCCCTCTACAAACTCCGAAGTATTGGGAGCTTCGGATATATCTTCCGGCATTTTAATAATTTCTATAACCTTTGCAACGTTTATCCCGTAAATGCCTTCTCTTTCCTCGCCTTCCTCGTCTATGCGAAACAGCCTGAAATCAACCAATTCCATTCTGTTTTGACCTACTTCTAAAATATCGTGGCCGGGATTTATCCTATTTGCCATAACCTTTCTCCTTTAACAAAAAATTAATTATTTGTACAAATATCGGCGTTACAATATAAATTATAACTTATTCGTCTAACCATGGATTTTCTTCGACTTCTATAATATCGCCGGTATGGTCTTCGGAAATTATTCTGTTTCTTCCTCTTTTTTTTGCTTCGTAAAGAAGATCGTCCAATCGTTTCAAAAGTCCTGTCGGGTTGTTATCAAACTCTTTTCTGTAAAAAGTAACTCCCATACTGACGGTTACTTTTTTTATATCTTTCGTTTTAACGTTTAAAACCATCTGTTTAATTTTTCTCGCTACGTCCAATGCACTCGTTATTTCGGTAGAAGGAAGACAAACCATAAACTCTTCCCCTCCAAATCTCGCCGCAATATCGGTTTTTCTTGTATTCGATTTTAATATAGTTGCAATCTCTTTTAAAACTACGTCTCCTTTATCGTGCCCGTATGTATCGTTTATTTTTTTAAAATGGTCTATGTCGCACATAATTAACGTCAGCGGCATACCGTATCTTGAACTTTGATTGAATATATTTTCATAAAACATATCAAAATATCTTCTGTTATAAAGACCGGTAAGCCCGTCGGTCAAAGCCATATTCTCAAGGTCTTGATCGAATATTTTTTTCTTAAACTTTATTGTAATTGCAAATAAAACTAAGGTCAAAACAAATATAAACGACTCTGCATATAAAATAACGCTTGAATTAACAGCAGAGATATTTATAAAATTAATAATTAAAACTATAGCAGCCGATATAATTTGTAAAACAATCAGAGAAATTATTACATAATAATATCGTCTTTTATCCATAATATTTTAATTATTTTTTATAAACCATAAATTAGCTTAAAAGCATTTATCAAATTTTATATTTTTTTACAAATTATTACAATTTATTTTTTCATTTTTATTCTTTTACCTTTATGACAAAACTGAACAAACATTCTGAAACCGCTCTTGAAAATATAATAGTTTTAATATTTATTTTCGTTCTTGCGGTTATAACAATAAACAGGTATTACGGCTATGCCAAATTAGCAAAAAAAACAGAATATGTCCAAGAAATCCACGAATTAAACCTTGCATTGATTTCATACAGAATAAAATATAAAAAATTTCCCAAAAATCTTTCCGTTTTAATTAAAAAAGGCTATATTAAAAATATTAAAACCGATAAGGACGGCTATCCGGTTTCGCCTTATAATAAAAGGTTCGTTTACATCCGAAAATACGGGAGAGTGCTTAAATGAGGGTTTTTTAATTTTTTAAGTGGTGGCGGTGCAGGGACTTGAACCCCGGACACTACGGATATGAGCCGTATGCTCTAACCGACTGAGCTACACCGCCTAAAATTTAAATATTATAGCAGTTATCAAAAATATCTTCAATAGTTTAATTTCGTTGATTAATTTCGTTTTGCCGATTTCTTTTTAATTTTATTTTTCGGCTTTAGAACCGGAAATATTATAAATCGCTATATAGCTTTTAGGGCTTGTTACAGGCGAACCGGGGTTTTCGACTATTCCGTCGGCAATATACGTAGAACCGTTTTCTTTAAAAACGGAAAAACCGGCGCTGTATCCCACTACGGGTTTTATTTCCCATACGGGGTAAAAGCCTATCTTGTTCCATGAAACGCAGAAAACGGAAGTTTTTACGAAGTAATTAAGATGATGGAGAAAGGCTCCCTGCCTGTAATTCTTTAGCGCAATTATTTCTGGATTTTTGACGGTATTAAATCCAGTTATCTGGGCTGGGACACTATATATAAGTCCTCCCGTATATGTGGAATTTTGTACGCCTCCGAAAGATGGAACCCTGACCTGCAAAGGCGAACCTCCGTAAGTTTTTGAACCGGAATAGATTGTTTTACCTTTTGCGTTGATAACCATCAAGTTGCCGGATGTTGAAAGCGCTACGAGATAATTTTTACCGTTTTGTTTAAAATTTCCGTAAACTGTGCCGTAAAGGGTTATGCCGTTATAAAATGGCAGTTTTATATTTTTTATTAAAGAATCGGTGTTTTTATTAAACTTATAAACATATGTGCTTCCGCCGAACTGACCTATCGGATAACTATTTTGCCCGATTATATCGTCGTTAAAATATCTGCCTGACGGCACTACGGGGATAGGCTTTTGTCCGACGATAACCCTTCCTAAACCTGGCATATTCATAACCCTTAAAAACATGCCGTAATTCCGGGTCAGTTTTACAAGTTTTCCGTTCCTGTAAATAAGCATATAGGATATAACCATACCGAGTCTTGCTTTTGTTAAAACGACGGCATTGTAATTTTTAGAAATGCTATAAATTCCGAGATATATAACGTTAGATCTGACCGAAAGATTATACTGTGCAAGTTTTTTAAGATTTCCGTTAAGCGAAAGTCCGTACAATATTACCCTGTGTCTTGTGGCTACTGCGGTTTGAATTCCTTTTTTTAAAAACCTGCCGGCAGTTATTGCTTGAATAACGTATTTTTTTGAAACCGATTTCGTCATTCCTTCATTGTTTTGGGCGAATCTTTTTATAAAAATAGAACTTTTTGCCCTTGCCGGATTTGAAAATGCCGGAGATACGGCAGAGACAGCCGGAGCAGTGGGATGAGCATGCGAAACTGAAGATTGAACCGCATATTCGTTTGATTCTATCTCTTTTTTTATTACGGCGGATAATTTGTCGATATCGTCAGCTATAAAGTTTACGCCAAGCGCGTTAATGTGGTTTCTGAATATTACCTGCCGTTTTGCCGAATTAAAAATATTAGTCTGAATAATAAAAACGCTGCCAATTTTTTCTATTCTTCCATAGATAACGTAATTTGAATTAAAATGTTTAGAAAGGTTTAAAAGGCTTGACGAAGAAAAATCCGTATGCGCTTTTTTAATATAAGATGCAATATCTGAATTTCTTACCACCGCTATTTTTTTTCCGGCGATATTTGAACTTAAAATTAAAGGAATGCTCTTTCCGACATATGCATATCTTTCATAGTTAGACGAAATAATTTTATAGGGTAAAATGGAAACTTTAACGATTGCAAAAACGTTTTTTTGAACAGATAAAAACGCAAAAGAACAGATCAATACTAAAAAGATTAATTTTAAGAAATTTTTTTTATTCATTTTACCCTCATTATTATATTTTATAGCATTTTAAACATTTTAACATAATTCTAGTAATTGTCAAATATGAAAAAGCGTCTGATTATTTTTTACAAATTACTTTCTATATTATATTAACTGTTCGTATGCAAAAAATATAAAGCCGACACTTTTTTTCTTAATGCGATAACAAACTTAAATACATTTCAAATAATTCATTTCCGTAAAAAATAAAAAAAACGGATGCCAACGATAAAAACGGACCGAAAGGTATTTTAAAATTAGAAAAGCTTTTATCGAAAGATTCATTTTTATTGCAGCCGTTTTTAAATTTTAAAAAAATTGCGACCGATAAAAAACCTAACAATGCTAAAACCGCGCCTATAAAAATAGCGAAAATTACACCTTTTAATCCTAAAAATGCGCCAATTCCTGCAATTAACTTTATATCCCCGCCGCCAAGCCCTTCCCGTTTTTTTATAAATTCGTAAAAAAAAGCGATAAAGAAAAAAAATAAACCTCCGGCTAGAAATCCGTATGAAGGAAATAAAAATGAAGTATGCAAAAGAAAAATATTTAAAATAAAACCTGAAATTATAAGAAGAATATTTAAGGAATCGGGGATAATGCGGTTAAAAAGGTCAATAAATGCTATTGGAATAAGAATAAAAACAAAAAAAGCCGAAATTATCCACCTGTTAAGTATAAAACCTATATATTCTTTAAAATAATTTACGTCGTAGGTATTAATTGAATAATAGAAAAAAGATTTATAGAAAAATTTTAGGAACAAAGCATAAAGCAGTAACCCCGTTAAAATTTCTATTGCAGGATATATAATTGAGATTTTGCCTCCGCAGTTTCTGCATTTTCCTTTTAAAATTATATAGCTTAAAACGGGAATATTATCATAAAATTTAATTTTTTTGCCGCATGAGGGACATGCCGAAGGCGGAAAAACAACTGATAAATTGTTAGGAAGACGGTAAATAACGACGTTTAAAAAACTGCCTATCGAAAGGCCGGTTAAAAAAATAAAAATAGAAACTATAACAAACCCTTCAAAAGAAAATAAAAAATTTACAAAGTTTGCTTGATTTAAAATCATAAATAAATTTTTTAAGATTTTATAAAATAAAAAACCCCGTAATAATGTTTTGGTTATTTCATTATTCGGGGTATTTAAATCCGGTAACGACCTACTCTCTCATGCAGCTACCCGCATAATACCATCGGCGCTGTA
>JAJYWW010000085.1 GCA_021791295.1 bacterium
GCCATGGGTTCGGTTCTAGGCACTATAAAAGACGTAGTGGACGAGTTAAGGGAATCCGGAAAAAAAATCGGCGTTCTTAAAGTCCGTTCATTCAGGCCGTTTCCCGAAGAAGAAATCGTCAATGCCTTGAAAAACGTTAAAAACGTTATAGTAATAGAAAAGGCAATATGTCCGGGTAAAGGCGGAATTCTTTCCGTAGAAATAAGAGACTCGCTTTTTAAACATAAAATTAATACCGTAAACGTTAACGGCTATACAATAGGTCTCGGCGGCAGGGATATTACGCCTAAAAATATAAAAGATCTCGTTGAAAGAGCCGAAAAAGAAGAAAACGTCGACGGCGAATTCATCGGTCTGTCGCAGCAGTATCTTTAATGTTCAATTAAGAAACTCATAAGGAAAAGGTGCCGGATTAGATTTTATTTTACGCATATGAGAAAGTGAATTTAAATAATAAGTTATTTGCGTAAAATTAATCTGACACCTTTTTCAATAATAAAATAAAATTAAAAAATAGGAATATAAAACTATGCTGACGAAAGAAGAAACTCGTAACGAACTTTTTACCATGGGTCATACGGGCTGTTCTGGATGCGCCCAGTCTATGAGCGTAAAGCTTATAATGGAGATTTTAGGTAAAAATACTATTGCTACAAGCGCTACGGGGTGCCTTGAAGTATTTTCGACCCGCTGGCCGGAATCTTCATGGAAAATTCCGTGGATACATTCTTTATTTGAAAATTCGGCGGCTGTTGCATCCGGAGTTGAAGCGGCGCTTAAATATATGGGTAAAAAAGACGGAATTAACGTTATTGCCCAGGGCGGAGACGGCGGAACTGCTGATATCGGACTTCAGGCTTTAAGCGGAATGTTTGAAAGAAATCACGACGTTTTATACATCTGTTACGATAACGGCGCATATATGAATACGGGTTATCAGAGAAGCGGTTTAACGCCTTTCGATGCATATACTACGACCAGTCCTTCAGGAAAAGAATCGTTTGGAAATAACAGGCCTAAAAAATATATGCCGGAAATTGCGATGGCTCACAGAATTCCGTACACGGCGGTTTCGTCTGCCGGTTATCCTATGGACCTTCAAAAAAAGGTAAAAAAAGCTATGACCATAAAGGGCGCAAAATATTTGCAGGTTGATGTTCCGTGCGTTCCTGGATGGAAATACGAGCCCAAATATTCTGTAAAACTTGCGCAGCTTGCCGTTCAAACCGGACTTTATCCGTTATTTGAAGCGGAATACGATAAAATAATTTCGGTCAAAAAAATTAGCAAAAAAGTTCCCGTAGAGGAATATCTTAAACTGCAGGGAAGATTTAAACACTTGTTTAAAGACGAAGCCGGCAGTGCGGAAATTGAAAAAATTCAAAAAATGGCCGACGAAAATATCGAGCGTTATGGATTAATGTAATGATTTCCGATAATTCCGATATTCAAAAAAAAATAATCGACGGAAGGCTTATCGCCAAAAATATTGAATCTTCCATATCGGAAAAAGTAATCAAGTTAAAGAAAAACGGTATAGTTCCGGCTATCGCAGTTATACTCGTAGGAGATAATCCCGCTTCCGAGGTTTACGTACGAAATAAAGATATCGCGGCGAAAAGATGCGGAATATTATCTAAAAAAGATATTTACGCCGCATCTTTTACCGAAAAAGAGCTTTTAAACAAAATCGACGAATTAAATAACGATCCGTTAATTCACGGTATTTTGGTACAACTTCCGCTTCCCCCTCACATAGACGAAAAAAAAATAATGGAAGCCATTAATCCTTCTAAAGACGTGGACGGATTTCATCCTTTAAACGTAGGTAAAATTTTCACCGAAAACGCCGCTTTTTATCCCTGCACTCCGTACGGCATATTAAAAATGTTCGATTTTTACGGTATTTCAGTCAAAGGAAAAAACTGCGTCGTAATAGGCCAAAGCAATATAGTCGGCAAGCCTCTTTCCATTATGCTTATGAACAGGCATGCAACCGTTTCTTCTTTAAATATTTTTACTAAAGACGTAAAATCTATAGCTTCTGAAGCAGACGTTTTAATATCCGCTACCGGCAAGGCGCATCTTATAGACGAAGAATACGTAAAAGAAGGTGCGGTAGTAATAGACGTCGGCATTTCAAATATAAACGGAAAACTCTGCGGAGACGTAAATTTTGAAAAAGTAGTAAATAAAGTTTCAAAAATAACGCCGGTTCCGGGAGGAGTTGGACCTCTGACGGTCGCCGTTTTAATGGAAAACACCGTAAAATCGGCTTCTATGAAATCAGGCATAAAATAGATACGGGGACAGAATTCAATTCCGTCCTCGTCACAAAATGGAAAAAATAGATTATGATAGTATCTAAACAAAAAGATTTAGGCGATATATTAAAAAAAATTAGAGGCTCGGTTTTTATTTTCGGCTGCGGTATATGTTCCGATACTTCCAGAACGGGAGGGCCGAAAGAAGTTGAAGCCATGTCGAAAATTTTAACCGACCGGAATATTACCGTCGAAGGAACATACGTTATAGATGCAATGTGCCATATCCAAAAAGTAAGAAAAGCGGTAAGAGACAATAAAGACGTTTTATCTAAAGCGCAGTCCGTTTTGGTTCTTTCATGCGGCAGCGGAGTGCAGTCCGCCGTATCGGCGCTGCCGGAAAATATAAAGGTCGTTTCCGGCGTGGATACTATGTTTCTGGGAAATATCGAAAATCTGTCGTCGCTTAAAGAGATGTGTTCTTTGTGCGGCAGCTGCGTGCTTAACGAAACGGGAGGAATATGCCCCGTAACCCTCTGCCCTAAAGGATTGCTTAACGGACCTTGCGGCGGAATGAAAAATTATAAATGTGAAATAGACGAAAACATGGATTGCGCATGGGTCAGAATATACGAAAGATCGATAGTCCAAAACACGCTCGAAGATATCAAGAAAACGGCTAAACCGAAAGATTATTCGGTAAAGAAACCTGCCGCTACCCTTAAATTTACCGGTTCGCATAAATAAAATAATAAATAATAGTAAAAAATAACAGATAATAGATATATAAATAAGACAGGACGGAATTTTTTATGAAAAGTTTTAACGTAAAAGCGCCGGATTATATTTATAAAATAAACCCTTACATTCCGGGAAAACCGATAGAAGAAGTCGAAAGAGAAAAAGGGATTAAAAATATAGTCAAACTTGCTTCGAACGAAAACCCGCTCGGTCCTTCTCCTTTGGCTCTAAAAGCAATTAAATCCGCACTTAAAAACTTAAACAGATATCCCGACGGTTCCGGTTTTTATTTAAAACAGGAATTAGTTAATTTTTTTTCTAACGGCGGCAGGCTTGCTTCCGAAAATTTTATACTTGGAAACGGTTCTAACGAACTTATAGATATTGCGGTCAGAACGTTTTGCGAAAGAGACGAAAATATTGTATCGCCTTTTCCGTCTTTCGTGGCCTATTATCTTGCGGGCGAACAGCTCGGAATAAAATTAAAAATTAGCAAACTAAAAGATTATGCGCTCGATTTAGACGATATGTATAAACTTATCGATGCCAAAACAAAAGTAGTTTTTATATCTAACCCGAATAATCCTACCGGAACGTTTTTTTCTAACGATAAAATTATAAATTTTATAAAAAAGATTAAAGACGACGTTTTAATCATAGTCGATGAAGCGTATATAGAATATATAGGCGGGTCTCTTGCCGAAGACGTTAGCGTATCCGATTTTCCCAACGTTTTAGTACTTCGTACTTTTTCCAAGGTTTACGGACTTGCCGGACTAAGGATAGGCTACGGAATAGGGCATAAAGATTTAATTTCGCTGATGGACAGAGTAAGGGAGCCTTTTAACGTAAATTCTCTTTCTTTGGCAGCAGCCGCAGCAGCCTTAAACGACGCCGAATATCTCAAAAAAGTTATAACGACAAACGAAACCGAAAAGAAATATCTTTACGGCGAATTTAAAAAAGCAGGTTTGGAGTTCGTAGAAACCGGTGCAAATTTTATTCTCGTAAAATTAAAAGGACAAAAAGCCGCCGAAACGGCGGAAAAATTTTTGGAAGCCGGCGTTATAATCAGACCTATGGACAGATTCGGTTATGCCGATATGGTTAGAATTACCATAGGGACGCACAAAGAAAACGTTAAGCTGGTTAAAGCATTGAAATAAATTTTACAATTATTTCAATATAAGATAAAATATTAATCTATACAATATAAATAAAATTTGGTTTAAGGAGGAGAAATAGATGATTTTAGTCTTAAAAAGAGGAGCTACAAAGGATGAAATCGATTACATTCTTGGCAAAATAGAGCAGGCGGGATTAAAACCTCATATTTCGGAGGGAGCCGACGTAACTATTATAGGATGCATAGGACACGAAGACGCGGTCAAGGCTTTTTTTGAAGAGGCGGAAGCGCTTGCGGGAGTCGATAAAGCGATAAGAATATCGAAGCCTTATAAGCTTGCTTCAAAGGAGATGGGCAAAGAAAGGAGCGTATTTAAAATAGGAAATATAGAAATAGGCGGCGACGATATAGCGGTTATAGCGGGACCTTGCGCCGTAGAAAATCTTGAAAATCTTACCGAAATTGCCGAAAATATAAAAAAATCCGGCGCCAAGGTATTAAGGGGCGGA
>JAJYWW010000157.1 GCA_021791295.1 bacterium
AAGCGTAAATACTCAAAAATCTACGCTTAAAGGGATTTTTATATTAAATAAAGTTCGGAACAACCCTGAAACTTTAATTGCAAAAAGCGGCAATATTAAGTACGACAGGAAACGCAATACCCTGTCTTTTTATTTGAAAAACGGCACTATACAGAATCAAGAGCCTGATTCTAAGAATTTCTGGATTATGCATTTTAAAACTTATAAAATTAACGTTAAGCTTAGCGGACTTTCTATACCCGGCAAAAACAGCTCTATTCATTTTTTGACTTTTTCTAAACTTTTACGAAAATATATCGTTCAGAAAAGTCCGGAGATGAAAAATATTTATTTGGCATATCTTTATAAAAAAATAGCAATACCGGTTGCGACGCTGCTTTTTATATTCATAGGCATGCCGCTCGGCACCCTTCTTGAAAAAAGAAGTTTATTCCTGGCTATCTCATATACTATAATATTTGTAGTTATTTACTATGTTTTATTTACTTCCGGTTTTTATATGTCTTTGAACAATAAAATTAATCCTTTTATAGGAGTTTGCGGCGCCGATTTATTTCTTGCCGTCTCAGGTTTCGTGCTTTATGTTAAAGCTTCATTAAAATAATTATGAAAATACTCCAAAAATACCTTTTAAGCGAATTTTTAAAATATTTTGCCGTGACTATAATAAGCCTGGTATTTTTTTACGTAACTATAGATTTTATTTCTAACATTGGGGCATTTACGAAACACTCCCCCGAATTTCAGTATATAATCATTTATTATCTTTATAAACTTCCCGAAATAATATACAGGGTATTGCCGCTCTCGATTCTTTTATCCACCCTTTTATCTATTTCCGCTTTCAATAAGAACAATGAGATTACCGCCGTGAAATCGTCCGGACTCAGTATGCTGAAATTTTTTGCTCCGCTGATAGTGCTTGGTCTTTTTATATCTATCGCATCATTTTTGCTTTCAAATTTCATAGCCGTGCGCACAAACGTTTTAAGAAGAGTAGTTATGCAGAGATATATCAACAAAAACAAATCTTTCAAAGAAAAATCCGTTTATAAATATACGACCAAAAATATTTTAATCCATTACAAAAGAAGCATAGTTACGGCGGAGATTATGAATCCGTCCGACAAAACTATAAAAGGCGTGAATGTTTACGTTTTTAACGATAAATTCATTCTTTTAAAAAGATATATTGCAAGGTCAGGGCGTTTCGGCAGCAAAGGCCTTATATTAAGAGCCGGACAGGTCGACGGTTTTAATATGAAAAACAAAAGCGGCGGATTTGAGCAAAAATATTTTAAAGCCCTTAAAATTCCAGTTTATCTTAATTTAAATTTTTTCAGGTCAAATACTCTTAGGCCGGAGTTTCTCTCTATAATAAATCTTTCAAAGATGGTCGCAGTAGCAAAAAAATCCGAATCGGGTTTAAGCTACGTTCTTACGAGTTACTATGCCAAACTATCGTTTCCGCTGATAAATTTAATTCTAATACTTATAGGAATATCGATAGGGCTTATGCTCGGTAAAAAAGGCAATTCCCCAGTTTCTATAGGCATAAGCATCGTATTTGCTTTTACATGGTGGGTTATAAATTCGATAGCTCTGTCTCTTGGCGAATCCGCCCAATTAAGTCCTTTTCTTGCGGCTTTCATGGCGGACATAATATTTCTGTCGTTTGCCGTATATCTTATAACGGGTATCGATTAATTACAGTTCGATGCTTAATCCGTCGTAAGACGGTATTAGTTTTTCGGATTTGCAGGAGCATATTTCTTTTATTTCGTCGTAATCTATATTATGCCCCATATGCGTGAAATAAGTTCTGGACGGGTTTATTTTTTCGGCAACGTTAATAGCTTCGGCTATGCTGAAGTGCGTTTTGTGGGATTCGAACCTGAGGGCGTCTATCATTAACACGTTTAACCCCTTAAGTAAACCCAAAGAAGATTCCGTTATAGACGATACATCGGTAATATAAGCGAAGTCGTTTATTCTGTAACCGTTTATTAAATTTTTACCGTGATATACGGGAATAGGGGTTATAAATAAACCGGGTTTGATTTCAAAGGATTCTTTTATAATATTAGGGATTAGATAAGGCTTGCTCGATTCGGTTTTTTCCTTAAAAATATAGTCGAATTTATCTTTAATAAAATTTACGGCCGCTTCTGAGGCATAAACCGGTATAAATCTGTTATCCTGTTTTTTTAGATAGTTAAACATTCTTAGATCGTCTATTCCGAAAATATGGTCTGCATGCGTGTGAGTATATAATACCGCATCGATGTTTGCGATATTAAATTTCAAAGCCTGCGTTCTTAAGTCCGGCGCCGTATCTATTAATATATCGAAATTATTTTCGGATACGAGTATAGAAGGTCTCAGGCGTTTGTTTTTTGGATTTTCCGAAGCGCAAACTTTACAGCGGCATCCTATTAATGGGACGCCGGTCGAGGTGCCGCAGCCGAGGACTAAAATTTTCATATATTTTTATGATACAATAAAAAAGGAGTTAAAGCAAATAAGGCAATAAAAAAATGGATAAAAAAAATTCCGAAAAAGTTAAGATAAAGAGGGAAATTATTTTTGCGGCGATAGTTTTCGTGCTTGTTGTTTTTTCTACTTTTGAAGAACTGCGCATGATATCTTTTTCAAACATTTCCGTAACGTCTAAGATTATCGTTTATGCCTATATAAATATTACGGTAGTCCTTTTTTTACTTATGTCGTTTCTTGTATTGAGAAACGTTATAAAATTAATAATAGAAAGAAAAAGGGGAGTAATTGGCGCAAAATTAAGGACTAAACTCGTGGGATTGTTTGTTATAGTAAGCGTGGTTCCTTCCCTGTTTATGTTTGTCGTAATGATTGCCACCGGCTTTGCCGCAAACGTTATAAACAAGTGGTACACTTTCAGGTTAGAAAAAGCCATGGATTATACTTCGGCTATAATCAGACATAAGAGCGCCTTGATAAAAAGCGCAAAAGACGCGGCGGTAAACCGTAAAATTGAATGGCTCGAGCATTTTTACAGGGAGTATTCGCAGATAAGGTTCATAAAAAATCCTATGGAAACCACTTATCTTATTTTCTTTTCTATATTTACGCTTATAGTTCTTTTTATTTCTTCATGGGTGGGTTTTTATTTGTCGAAAAAAATGACTAAGCCGATTATAGATCTTGTAGAGGGCACAAAGAAGGTGGCTTCGGGAGACCTAGATATCAAAGTTTCTAAAGAAAGCGACGACGAAATAGGAATGCTTATAAATTCGTTTAATCTGATGGCTTTAGATCTAAAAAAGAATAAGGAGGAGATAGAAAAGGCAAATATAGATTTAAAAAACGTCAATGAAGAAATCGAAAGAAGAAGAAGGTTTATGGAAGTAATACTTAAAAACATTCATGCAGGCGTCATAGGCATAGATTCAACCGGCAAGGT
Source organism: bacterium (assembly GCA_021791295.1). The sequence goes on from JAJYWW010000157.1 coordinate 3,440, forward strand.
GAGAAGCATAAACAATGCCGCAGAAGATATGTTCGGTATAAATTATAAAGATGCCGTAGGCAAGAATTATAAAGACGTTTTTGCAAAAGACGTATTTTCTGATATCAGAAGCGTTATAAAAGGCCTTGCAAAAACCGGCAAAGAAAATCTTACAAAAGAAATAAAATTGAACATAGACGGAGCTTTGAAGGTATATATAGTCAATATTACTACAATGAAAGACGAAGCTGGAAATTATATAGGCTTTATAGTGGTATTAAACGATACTACGGATATGATGAAAGCCCAGAGAGTTGCGGCATGGGAAGAAGTAGCAAAAAGAATGTCGCATGAAATAAAAAATCCTCTTACGCCTATTCGTCTTTCGGCAGAAAGATTAAAAAGAAAATACGGAGAAAAAATATCGCTCGAAGATAGCACTTTCGGTGAATTGGTAAACACGATTATAAAAGAAGTCGACGACTTAAAAAGTTTGGTAGATGAATTTTCGCTTTACGCAAGGCTTCCAAAGGCAAATTTGGAACCTGCCGATATAAACGCTTTGATAGGAGAAGTCGTCAGTCTTTACAAAAATGCCCACAGGAATATTAACTTTATAGAACATTTACAAGATGATTTGCCGAAGGTTTCTATCGACGGCAGACAGATGAAAAGAGCTTTTATGAATATAATAGAAAATGCCGTATATAGCGTTAATTTGAAATATTTGGAGAAAATAGGCGAAGACTATAAACCCGAAATTAGAATTTTTACGGAACTGATAGAACAGGGGGATAAAGAAAGCGGAAATAAAAATCTTGCCTTAAAGATATCGTTTTCAGATAATGGAACGGGAATAAACGACGAAATAGTCCAGAATATTTATGAGCCTTATTTTTCTACAAAACAGGGCGGAACCGGTCTCGGATTAGCTATTACGAAAAATATTTTAATGGAAAACAATGCGCAGATACTTGTCGAAAATAACGAAAGAGGCGGCGCCGATTTTATAATATTTATGCCGTTACAATAAATATAAAATATTTATTTACAAAAGAGGTAAACGTGAAGCTTGTATTAATAGTTGACGATGAAGAAAGCATTAGAAGCACTCTTTCCGGAATTCTTAAAGACGAAGGCTATTCTGTAATAACCGAGGCCGGCGGAAAAGCGGGATTAAACGCTTTTGCCGAAAAATCGCCCAACGTAGTC
>JAJYWW010000014.1 GCA_021791295.1 bacterium
CTGGAGATTATAATGCCTCGGCGTCAACATAACCGCTATTATTCCGAAACCTATTATGAATAATATGAGAAGTAAAGTGATTTTATTTTCTATAAAATATTCGGTAATTTTAGCGCTGAAATTTTTATTCATCTATTTATAAAACTCCTTATGTTTCTTTTATTTTCTACCGCGGCCGCAAAGTCGGGATTCACGTAATCGCCGATATCTATTTTATTTAATTTTCCGGTTATAACCGTCATTCCGGGATTTAATCCGTTTAAAATTACGACGAATTTTTTCTTATAAACCCGTCCTTTCTTTACAGGCTGAAACATAATCCGACCCGATTTGCCTGCGATATACACCCCCGTTATGCCGAGTCTCCTGACTACGGCGTTTTTAGGAACTATCAAAGCTTTTTTGATGCCTATTTTAAAATAAGCTACCCCGTACATTCCCGGCATAAGCCCGTCTATATAGGATTTTGCTATGGATATCCTTACTAAAACCGAGTGGGAGTAAGGATTTGCCGAGCGGACGACCGATATTACATTTCCTTTTATAGTCTTATTTATAGACGAAAATTTCAGATTTACCGTTTCGCCGTTTTTAATTTTATCGTAATATTTAACGTTCACTGAAGTCTTGAATTCTAAATTTTTAACTCCCTGTATCATAAGAAGCATCTGCCCTGGCGCAACAAGATCGCCCATAGAAACGTTCTTTTTGACGATAATGCCGTTTATAGGAGAATATATGTTTTTATAATTCAAATAACTTCCGGCTTCGCTTAGATCAGCCTTTGCAACGTTAAACTGCATCAGCGTATTGTCGTATGTCTGGCGCGAAACCGAATTTTCGGCGTATAATCTTTTAATTCTGTCGTAAGTTTTTTTTGCATTGACGAATCCCGCTTTAGCGGCGTAATATTTTGAAGCGATTTCAGGCGCGCTTAGTTTCAATAAAAGCTCTCCCCTTTTAACCGTCTGGCCCTGATGAACGTCTTCCATAACTGCGTAGCCCATTATATGCGCCGAAATAACCGTATTGTTTAAAGAATCCGTATTGCCGGGAGATTTAAGAAAATTCGGCATAGAAGTATATTCGGTTTTGTATGCGGCGACCGATATTTTATTTTCGGTTTTTTCTTTATAAACGGATTTTTCCGAACATCCGCTTAACGATAAGGATAAAACCGACGTTATAAAAGCTGTAATCAAAATACCGTAAAATATTCTTTTTTTTATCATCGACTGCTCCCCTTTAATATCTTATTTTAGCAATTCTTAAATTTAATTTATATCGTTTATTATATTAGTTATCGGTTATATCCAAAATAATATACAATATCATATATATGAATATCAATATATAATAATATTATCATTTTTGCATATTAAATATCAACCTTTTTTTGCAAAATTTACAACGTCGAAGGCGGGAAGGTATATAGCAAGTATAATAAATAAAACGGTGCCGAAAATTACGGTAAGCAATATGGGTTCTATGCTGGCATGCAGCATGCTTATGCGGTGGTCTAACTCTTCGTCGAAATAGTCTGCTACCCTGGCAAGCATTTCGTCTATCTGCCCCGTTTCTTCTCCTATGCTTAACATCTGTATAATTATGCCGGAAAATATTTCGGAATTTTTAAAACTCTCCGTTATAGGTTTGCCGTTTGAAACGTCGGTTTGAATATCGTCTATTTTATTTAAAATAAATTTGTTGCCGGTTTCGTTTTTAACCAATTCAAAAACTTTATTTATCGGAAGTCCGCTTTTATATAAAATTCCGAATATTCTAACGAATCTGCTCATTGCCGATTTATAAAAAATAGTCCCGAATATCGGCATCTTAAGTTTGCATTTATCCCACAAAGGCCTTCCGTAAGAGGAATTTAAATAAATTGCCGCGCCCGAAATAATTATAACCGCCGCAAGAAATAGCGCCGGCCATTCGTTTACGAAAAAATTGGATAAACTTACGAGAACTTTGGTTTCTATAGGAAGTTTTATGTTAAATTTATTATAAAAAGACGTAAAGCTGGGCATAATAAAACCTAAAAAAATTACTAACGCTATTAAGATTAAGGAAACGACTATCTTTGGATAAAACACGGCTCTTTTAACTTTAGCTTTAACGGTTATTTCTTTTTCCGTTAAAAGAGCAAGCTTTACCAGCGTGTCGTATAAAAGACCGCTCGATTCTCCAATCTCGACCATATCGACATAAATTTCGGAAAAAATTTTGGGATGTTTAGCTAAACTTTTAGATAAAGTCATCCCGTTTTCTACGTCAAACTTAATATCTAAAAGCACTTCTCTAAATTTCCTGTTTCTCGTAAATTCCATTAACAATCCGAGGCTTTTGCTTATAGACACGCCCGACTGGTAAAGAACTGCAAGCTGTCTTGAAAAAACTACTACGTCTTTTTTTGTAACGCTGTAAAATGCCGGAAAAAAATCTTTAAGATAAAAGCTCGAAGCTTCTTCTATAGATATGGGAATGAGTTTTAAGTCCTCTATCTGCTTTTCGGCTAAAACCGCGGTAGAAGATTCTATCTTGCCGGTTACGAATTCGCCGCGCCTGTCTTTTGCCCTGTAATTATAAATAGCCATAATAAAAATATTATACTTTTTTAATTAACGTCATTATGCCGTATTACTTAAAAATTTTACGGTTTCATACAAATCGTCAGTCCCAATCTGCCCGGGCGCGGTAATCCCGAAAGGAGAAGAACAGTATGCGAGATATGACCCGTTAATCAAAGAAGATGCTCTGGTAACCGCCCCTTTTTTGCCCATTCCGAAAATTATAAATTCCGGAAAAACTTTTTCGTCGGTCGATTTTATGGATCGTATCTTTATATTTTTTTCAGAAACCGCCAAAACGTCTTCGTCCGATATTACGGTATCGGAAAGCTTAAAATAGTCTGCTTCAAAATAGCTTGAATCCAAATAATATCTAACCGCATCAAGAAGGTCTATGCGTCCGTTAAAATCATGGACGGATAAAATAACCTGCGCTTTTTTTAAATGCGCAAATTTTACAAAATCTTTTATAGTCTTCCGCTCCAAAATATCTAATTCGATATCGCATATATCGATGCCTGCTTCTATAGCCGACTTTAAAAATTTAATTCTTTTCGGTTCCGGTTCGGTTTCCGCCGCCGCCCTATCCATGGCATCAGCTTTATTAATACTGAGTTTATAGCCGTTCTCTTCCGTTTCTGCATCGGCATGCCGTTTTACGAATTTTTGCTTTTCCAAAAACGAAACGCATCTGTTTGAACCGTAAAAAGCGGCCCTGTTAGTCCCTATAGTTTTAATTCCTTTATCTTTGGCATATAAAATTATTTTTTTAATTTCGGGAAGAATGCTTTCTTCGTAAAAATTGCCGCCGGCTGAGTTTGCATCTGAATTATTTCCGCTTTTACCGTCCATGCGGTTTAATCGTGCGGTTTCTGCAATCATATCGAACCTCAGCTCGATAAACTCGACGTCTTTGCTTTTGGCATAGTCTATGGCGCCGTATGCTTCTTTTAATCCCGTATTGCCTATCGACAGGCAGACTCTCGGTTTCATTTGCTTTCTTCCTTTTCCTTTCGCGCTTTTATTCTATCGCAGGCCAGTTCTCCGCCGAGTCCCCACTCGTCCGCCGGAAACTCTTCGACTACTACCCATACGTTACTTTCGTCTATGCTTAAACTTTCGGAAACGCTTTTGGTAATAGACTTAATTAATTTTTTTTTCTGCTCTTTAGTTCTTCCTTCGAGCATCTTAATCGATACGAAAGGCATAATTTTTTTCTCCTTTACTTATTTGCGGCAGTTATATATAATTTTCTTTAAAAAATTATAACAAAAATAATATTTTTAAACAACGGTTTTAAACAAACTCATTTAAGGAATCTTAAAAATTTAAGATAACTAATTTTATTAAATTCAATTTTATTATTTATTGTAAACAGTTAATCGCTATAGTTTTTTTATATAATGCCGATTATATAAATAAATAATAAAAATTTATAAAACTATTATAATATATATAATATTTAGTGGGGAGGGGAAAGATTTATGCTTAAAACTTTAAAATCCAAGCTTTATTTCATCGCCATCGTCGGTTTTATTTTTATCTTAGCGGTAAACCTGTTTTTAATTTATTATTCTAACGGCTTAAAAAACGAAACTCTTAACTCGGAGGTTATCTCCGGTACGCAGACGGGCATCAAAACTTTAAAAGGAAACCTCCTTCAGATAATTTTTTTATCCCGCATAAAAATGCTCAAAATGAATGCGGTAAAATCTAAAAAGGCAAAAGCGCGGATTGAAAAATCTTACGATGCAAAGATATTAAAATTAGCCGCCGATTCTAAACCCCTGTTTCAAAACATAAACAACGCTCTTACAGGATACACCATGGGATTTTCAAAAGTTAAAGCGGCAGCGGTCTTCGGAGCGCCAAAAATAAATCTTAACAGATTTTCGTCGCAAAAAACCGCATTGCTGTTAAAAAGCCTTAAAAATAAATTTTATATATTCCGTCCCATAGTCGGAAGGCTCCTAAAATATCCTCTTCTTCTCGGCGGCGCTATGAGCACCAAATATTTTGAAAGTCAGCTTGATCC
>JAJYWW010000184.1 GCA_021791295.1 bacterium
AGGAATTATCTAGCATAGTAAGGTCTATTAACGCCGACCTTGGAATTTTTATAGACAACGGCGGGGAAAAGATATATTTATGCGACGAAAACGGCGATAATATAGACGGCAACACCGCTTTAATTTTGATGTCGATGCTTGTAATGAAGACGGAGAAGAAGATTCAATCTATTTCCGTTCCTGTAAATTCTTCATTTAATATATTAAAAATGGCGAAAGAACACGACTACGAGATAATTTACGCAAAAAATTCGTCTGGCTGTCTTATGGAAAAAGCCGCAAATTCAAACGTTTATTTTGCCGGAGACAATGAAGGCGGCTATATCTACCCGGGTTTTATGCCTGCTTTCGACGGAATGTATTCGGCTATAAAACTGCTTGAAATGCTTGCAAAACTTGACAGTTCTATAAAAAACGAAATGAGGTTTATAGAACCGACATATTTTGAATACAAAAAAGTTCCTTGTCCTACGGAGCTGAAGGGCTTTATTATGAGGAAGTTTTTTGAAAAATATTCGGACGAAAATGTTTTGTTGATAGACGGAATAAAGCTTATGAAGCCTCAAGGCTGGGTTCTTGCGTATCCCGCTTCGGAAGGCGCCCATTTTGAAATTTTTTCGGAAAGCAAGGAAAAGGAGTCCGCCGGAGTTTTAATAAACGAGTTCAGCAGGGATATCGAGTCTTGGAAAGCGGAACGGGATATCAGCGCGCTGTCGTAGAATATGAAAAAGGTGTCAGATTTTATTTTCCGCATCAAAATATTATGAATAATTTATAAAAACATAATTGCGGAAAATTAATCTGACACCTTTTCCGAAAGAAAAAAAAGGATATAAGGATATAAGTTATAAGCATATTATAAATATATAATTAGTATATAAGCATATAAATTTTCAAAAAAAGGGGAACGAATGAGTAGCTCTTTTGAAATAGAATTCGGAACTTCGGGCTACAGAGGAAAAATAGCGGACGATTTTACTTACGAATCCGTAAAACTCGTTTCGCAGGCCGTATGCGATTTTTTAAACGAAAAATATAAAGGGTCTTTTCCGTCTAAACAGATTATAGTCGGTTACGATACGCGTTTTTTATCGGAAGAATTTGCTAAAATAAGCGCCTGCGTATTCTGCGCCAACGGTTTTAACGTAATTTTTGCGGATACTTTTACGCCAACGCCCGTTATCGCAATTAAAATTTTAAAAGAAAAAGCTCTCGGCGCCATAAACATTACGGCAAGCCATAATCCTTACAATTATAACGGCATAAAATTCTCGCCCGAGTGGGGAGGACCCGCTCTGCCTGAAGATACCGAAATCTTAACTAAAAAATCAAACGAACTTCTTAAAAATCCAAGATATAATTTTATGGATTTTAACGAAGCGAAGAAAAGCGGATTATTAAAGGAAGAAGATTTTATCGGCTATTATACGGAACTCGTAAAATCAAAACTAAATTTAAAACTTATCAAAGAAAACGCAGGCAATTTATATCCTTTTATTACATCTCTGCACGGCACATCCAAAGGCATAATAGGAAAAATTATCGGGGAAGAGGGCTATGAATTTAAAGAAATATACGAGGAAAGGGACGCTTTTTTTACTCCAGGATTTGCGCCTGACCCGTCTGCCAAAAATTTAAAAGATATGGGAAAGACGGTTAAGGAATATAATAAAAACAAAGATGAAGCTAAATCTAAAAAAGCCGCAATAGGGCTTGCGGCGGACGGAGATGCCGACAGATACGGCGTGCTTGACGAAGACGGCGAATTCGTCGAACCTAATATTATTTTTCCGCTTCTTTACAATTATTATATCGAAGGCAAGGGAATAAAAGGAGACGCCGCAAGAAGCGTCGCTACGACGGCTTTGGTGGACAGGGTAGCAAAGCATTACGGCTTTAAAGTTATAGAAACTCCTGTCGGCTTTAAGTTTCTCGGCAAACTTATCTCGGAAGAAAAGGTCGTAATAGCCGGCGAAGAGTCTTCCGGACTTACGGTAATCGGACATACGCCGGACAAAGACGGAATTTATACCTGTCTTTTAGTCTTGGAAATGCTTGCTTATTACAAAAAACCCCTGAAAGTTTTGGTAAAAGACCTTCTTGAAAAATTCGGGCCGATATTCACTAAAAGAATTAACGTTCCGGTTAATAAAGAAAAGTTCAAAGCCGAAATAGACGAAAAAATGGAAAAATTTCCGGATGTTTTTAAAGGCAGGAAAGTTACCGGAAAAAACGTTACCGACGGATATAAAGTATTCTTCGACGACGATTCCTGGCTCTTGGCAAGGCTTTCCGGAACTGAAGACCTTATGCGCATATATGGAGAAGCGGACACCGAACAAAATCTCGACGTCCTGATATCCGCTTTCCAGGAGTACCTTATATGAAGTTTTACACCATACCGGCTGGACCTTTTGAAGTAAATACATATATCGTATTCGACGATAACGCCGCAGAAACCAAAAACGGCACAAAAGAGGGCTTTATAATAGACCCGGGCGGGCAGGAAAAGAAAATCGAAAAAATAATTAACGACGAAAATATCGATTTAAAATTCATACTAAATACGCACTGCCATATAGACCATGTTATTATGGATAATTATTTTAAGGGAAAATACGGCATAGGTATAATAGCGGCGAAAGAAGAGGAATATATACTTCAAAACTTGGAAGAACAGGCGGAATATCTCGGCTTCGAATATACAGGAGAGGTCAAGATAGACAAGTATTTAAAAGACGGCGAAATCATAGAAATCGAAGGCGTTAAAATCCTGCCTATTTTTACCCCGGGACATTCCCCCGGCGGCGTCTCGTTTTTAGTAAACGATACGCATCTTTTCAGCGGCGATACGCTTTTTAGAAATACCGTAGGAAGAACCGATATACTTGGCGGCTCATCGGAGCAGTTAATAAGTTCTATTAAAAATAAGCTTATGGTATTAGACGATTCTTTAAAGGTTTATCCTGGTCACGGCGAACCTACTACCATAGGATACGAAAGAAAATTCAACCCTTATTTAATATAATTAATACAACGATAATTAGTTAATTAGTTAATTAATTTAAATTTATTTATTTAAAAAATGAGCTTAAATAATAGGAATATACTCCTTTGTATTACCGGTTCTATCTCATGTTACAAAAGCGTCGATTTATACAGGAGACTTAGAAAAGCAGGCGCAAACGTAAAGATTATCGTCAGCGGCTCTGCGGCAAAATTTATTTCGCCTTATATTTTTGAATCTTTCGGCGAAGAGGTTTTTGAAGACGATGCTTTTAAAAGCCCGCTGTCGCATATCGATTTGTCGAAATTTGCCGATATTATACTCATAGCTCCCGCGACTTATAATACAATTAACAAATTCGCGGCAGGCATCGCCGATACGCTTATTACTTTAACGGTTGCGGCGTCTCCGGATAAGCCGAAACTTCTCGTTCCTGCCATGAATCCCAATATGTACGCCAATAAAATATTAAAAGAAAATCTTAAAAAACTATGTTCGTTTAATTTTTCCGTAATTTCGCCGGCAACAGGCGCCGCCGCCTGCGGCGATTTCGGCGAAGGCAGGTTTCCTGAAATAGACGATATTGTTTTCGACGTCGAATCCGTTTTTAAAGAAAAAAAGCTGAAAGGCAAAAAAGTTCTCGTTACTGCCGGCGCTACTAAGGAATATCTGGATCCCGTTAGGTTTATGTCCAACGGTTCAAGCGGAAAAATGGGTATAGGCCTGGCTAACGCGGCGCTTAAAGCCGGCGCCGAAGTTACGCTTATCGCCCTTAATATCGATAATGGAAGCGGCATAGGCGGTCACGCTAAATACATAAACGGACGTATAAAGATTATAAACCGCACCGACTTTGCCGGACTTAAAGAGGCTCTTCTTGGCGAATTTAAAAAGACCGATATTCTTTTTATGGCGGCGGCTGTTTCGGATTATAGTTTTAAAGAAAAAAGCCTCGTAAAAATAAAAAAAAAGGATTCCTGCGAAACTGAACCCTCCCCAACCCTTAAAATAGAACTAATCCAAAACGAAGATTTATTGAAAGCCGTTTCCAAAATTAAAAAAGAAGGGCAAATAGTTTTCGGGTTTGCCGCCGAAACCGATTCCGCATTAGAAAACGGACGAAAAAAACTTGCCGAAAAATTCTTAGACTATATTTTCATAAACGACGTATCTCAAGATATTATCGGCTCCGACGAAAACGAAGGCTTTTTAATAAATAAGTCTGGCGAAATAAAAAGTTTCAAAAGGGAAAGCAAAGAAATCCTTGCGGAAAAATTAATCGAAGAAATATCGTAAAATGTATTAATAAATATTGAATTGATATACTCGTAAGTATTATACTTTATATTATATAAAATATAATATAAAGTATTTTTAATAATTTTTAATAATTGTCCTTTAAAAAATTATTATTAATATGCCATTTAGAGAACCGCTATACTATTTTGCGCTTCTTCAAGGCATTGCTTACGACAAAAAACTTTCCGTAATATATTGGTCCCCTAATTGACTGTAATGAAATAAGGAGAGAATAAACCAAAAAGCAGACGGGAGTAAGTAAATAAATAAATCTGACACCATTATTAT
>JAJYWW010000103.1 GCA_021791295.1 bacterium
TTTATCTATTTAATATTTTATAAACCTTTAAAGAGGATTGATTTATTAGGAAGGTTAATTGCGCTTTTATTTAAAGGTGGTGCCGAGAGGCGGAATCGAACCGTCGACACGAGGATTTTCAGTCCTGCGATATAGCTTGTAAGATATTGAAATAATTAATAATATAGTACGGTATATTTTTTATGTAGGGGTTTTTGTAGGGGCTTACTTATCTTTATATTCCGGCGGACGAGCTCCGATTAACGCAAAAAGATAACTTCTTATTTCTTTTACGCTGTCATTGACTTCTGAAATATCTGATTTAAGGTTCGTTTCAAGATGAGATATATCGGATTTAAGTTCTTTTATTTTATCGTCCGTTCTTTTCTCCGAAGCGCGTATAAATCCCCACGTTCCTAAAAGAATTGCAAATACGCTTGCAATAGCTGTTAAAATAATCTGCATATTGTTATCCTCTATAATTAAATTTCAAAAGCACCGCAGGTTATCCACGCTTGCGGGGCTATTTGGGCAAAGACTTAATTCTTTAATTCTTACTTTCAATATATCACAACTTTTTAAAAAAATAAAACTAAATTATATCTTTAATCTTTGCTAAAAAATCGATAGCGGCGTTTGTGATTTTTAATACTTTTTCGTTTTCGGTTTCGTAAATTTTTTTAATTTGGAATATATTTTTTTCCAACAAGATATTTTTATCGAATTCTTTGTTTTTTACGTCAGAATCAGGCAATAATTCAACCGGATTAATATCGTAATAATCGGCAAGTTCATATATTAAATGAATCGGAATAGGAGTCTTGCCGTCTTCGTAACGACGAAGCGACTGATAGCCAATTGAAAACGTGTTCGCAATATGCAACTGCGAAAAGCCGAGCCGTTCCCTTGTTTCTTTTAGTCGTTTTCCAATTTCAACATAAATTTCGTTATCGATTTTCTCTACTTTCTTTTTCATTTAATAAATCCCCTTTTTTCGATTATACCATAAATGGCAACGTTAGGTAAATTTTGCATAATTTTGCATAAATTTTCCAAAATCTGCAATTCAAATATACCGTTTATATATATAATATTATAATATTTATAACACTATATCAAGAGCCTATTATGACTGTAAATCATAGCTTTATGACTATAAGTAATAAAAAAGTATGACTAAAATAAAGACTTGACTATTTATTCAAAAATGGTATAATTAAATATAATAAATTTTAAAATATTATATTAAAGGAGGAAAAGACAAAATGACAAAAACTAAAAAACAAATGTTGCAAATGGGTGAAGTCTTAAATTTTCTGGGAGTTACTAAGATGACGTTACGTAAAATGATGAGAGAGGGCGAAATCGACTATTTTCGCGTCGGAAAACAATATCGTTTTTCGATTAATGATATTGAAAATTACTTAATCAAAAACAAAAATAAACCTGTTACGAGGTGAATTATGTTCGAGGAACTTAAAAATTCAATCAAAGAAGTTTCGCAAAAAATTAAAAATATAGATAAAAAAACTGCTGTAGATGAATATTTATCTTTGGTTAAACAAAAAGCAGAATTAGAAAAAAAATTAACGGATAAAAAAATTAAATTAATCGAAATGCAAAAAAATAAAAAGGACAGAAGCCGCAGGGAACACGTTAAATTTTTAGCAGGTGGGATTATCGCAAAATATTATCCGAACATTTTTGAACTAAAAACAGATGAAGATATAGAAAACGCAGTAAAAAAAGTTTTAAGAATCGAAAATCAAAATCAAGATTATTTTGAAATAAATGCCGACAAATTCGAAATAATCGAAAAAGACGGCGAGGAATACTATAAAGTAAAAAAACAAATTTAATGTAGTTGCCCAAATAGCCCCGCAAGCGTGGATAACCTGCGGTGCTTTTTTTAATCTATCTGGTTGGAGAAAAAATGAAGATAGAACCCAGACACGATTTTAGCAATCACGACTGGAAGGAAAAATATTCAAGAGCTCCGAAAAAAAAAGAAAATGAATTAAGAATTTCTTCTGGAGTTGCACGAGGTAATTTTTCGGCGCATAAAGGCGGTTTTTCGGGGAATAAGACATGGTCGGTGATGGCGAGGGCGACGGTTTTTTCAGGCGTAAAAAATAGGGGCAGAGCGGCGGCGTTCGCTGAATATATAGAGAGAAAAGAAGAATGTATTTGCGCCGTCGGCGATCCTGAAGCCAAGAAAAAATTTGCAGAAATCGAAAAAAAATTACTATCGGAAAACCCGAATCGAGTTACACAAAGACAACTAACCATTCCCGTTCCGGTGGAATTTTTAAATAATGCAGATAAAAATATGCAAAAGTTTGCTGAGCAGTTCGGCAAAAAATACTTCGACATCTGCGCAACATGGAATATGGCTTTACATCAGGGCGGAAAAGATATGAAGAACCCCCATATCCATATCATATTTAGCCCAGTTGACGCGGCGGGAAAAAATATAAGAGACTTATCGAAAAGCAATTATATGTTTTTGGACGCATTGAAGAAAGACGTTGGCCAGTTTTTACATAATGAACTTAGCGTGGAAATAAGAACTATCGATAAAAAACAAGCAAGGAAAAGGTATCCGCGGTGGGTGGTGGAGGCAGCGAAAAGAGCAGAAAAAGCGGAATTAGCGGGCGATAAAGGAGCTTTAAAGCAAGAATATATCAAGCGTTATCCGATTTTTGAAGAATTTATAAAAGAAAAAGAGAGGAAAAAGAAACTTCAAGAATTTAATGAATTAAAAAGCGAGGAAAAAAAATTCAACGAAAAGTTTAAAGACTTCGCAGAAAAAACTAAAAAAGTTTTCGATAAAATAACGGGCAGCGAAGAAGCGAAAATTAAGGAAAAGGTTAAAGAAATTCAGGAGGGCAAGGATATGTGCTGGGAAAAAAAACAGAAAAACCAAGAACCTACTAAAGAACCTGCTAAAGAAAAACCGGAACCGGAAAGCCAAAAACCACAATACAAAACCCAGAGGAAAAAAGAAATTGAATCCGAAATTAAAAAAATAGATAAAATCAATGAAAAATTGAATAAAAAAATTAATTCACGCTGGTTCTCGGTTAAAGAAAAAGAACAATTAATCAGCGACAGGGAATATAACAATATGCTTAAAATGGGGTTAGAATCAGAACTTCGTTCTATAGAAAAACCGTCAGTACCAAAACCGAAAATAGAAATACCAAAACCCGACGAAAATAAAAAATATAGCGATGAATTACAAAAAATGCAACAGCATCAAGTATCTCAAGAATTTATTAAAAAAAATAATAACGAAAATAAATTAAAAAGGTGATTATTATGAAATTTTTTAAGAAAATGAGTAATAGCAAGGCTTTGAGACCTCGTAGCCGTTACGAGGTGATTTTTTTAGCGGTATTTTTATTTTTTGCTTTTACTCCCTTAACGGCTTCGGCGCAGGGAATTATCACTTTCGACCCTGTTACGGCGGGGATTCAGTCGATTATTCAGCATTTGACGGCCGTTAATGCATACATTCAAACGGCGGAGTCTAAAATCGAAGTAGAACTATCCGCTTTAAAATACGCCCGGCAGGGACAGCAATTAATGAATCAGATTCAGGAGCTCCAGCAGGAAAGCTCAAGTTTAATCGGAGCGGTAAATAACATCGAAGGGACGGTTATGATGCCTGCCGCCGAACTTCAGGGGCTTAAGAATACTTTGACGAGCGAAGAATCTTCTATGCAAAACATTATATCGCAGGAAAAAGCTCTCGGCAATCCGCAAATGAGCCAGTTTTTGCAGAATTATTATCAGGAATACGGAAGCGGAAGCTACGGATTCGTCAATGAAACTCCGACACAGGCAGAAACGGGCGCATATAATCAATATAACGCAGCAAATACGCAGTCCGCGCAGACTGCCGCATACGGACAGTCTATTCTCGATAATTCGCAGAATAATCAGCATTTAATATCGCAGCTTGGCGCAAACGTTGCGGCCGCCCACGGTCAGGTTGCGGCGGAGCAGGCTAACGGTCAAGCGTTAGTCGCTTTAACCGAAGAAGTAAATCAGCTTAATAAACTCGAAGCGCAAAAAGCTAAATTGGAAGCTTTGCAGTCGGGAGCGAAAGACTCGCAGCAGGCGGCGTCGGTCGCAACAGAAAAAAACACTCCGGTATTTACCGTTACCCCGCCGCCGGCAAAAGTTGGGAGCGGATTCGGGCAGTATCCGGACGTAACTAATTTTGGAATAGGGAGATAATTTCATGAAAAAACTTATTTTATTTTTACTAATGTTGTCGATATTTTCTTTCGCCGGTAAAGTCTATGCGGCGGGGAGCACAACGGTCTCGGTAGGCGGCGGGTCATTAACGGTTTCAACCAGTCCTACCGGGAAAGTTACAGTTACCAGCCCGCCGGCGACTACCGCGAGGAAAACCCCTGTGGGACAAAATTTCGCGGGCATTTACAGGAAAGTATATCTGCTGGGCGGAGCGATAGATCAGGCGGGGCCGAAAATAGCGGCTAATTTAACTAACGCTTCAGGACAGCTTTTCTTTTACTTGGCCGTAATTTCTTTAATTCTTTGGTCTATTCAGAATCTTATGTTCGGGGATAAAGGAATAAG
>JAJYWW010000146.1 GCA_021791295.1 bacterium
GCGTATCTATTTCAAAAAAAGCTAAAGACGGGAACGTTTCGGTTTCTTTTCAGGGAACGACTTTCTCGTTCATAGGGGCGGTAAAGCTGAAGTCTCCGGTAAAACCGGCGCAAAGGCCGGCTGCGGTAAAGAAACCATAGAAATCAGCAAGGCAATGAGTTAACGAGGTATAAAATGGCAATTATTAATAAAACTACGATAAATAATACAAACGATATGGCTGAAAATTTAATTAAAAAAATAAAACATGGGAAACGGTTTAAGTTTATTTTTGAATTTTTATCGTTTGCCGCATTTTTAGTTTTATTAGCCGGTTTAGTTTTTTATGACCCGTTTTGTTATGCCGGCAGCGTTAACAACAGCGGGACGCAAAATAAAAGTAAACCGGTTAAAAAAGCAAAAAGCGCAGATATCGCCTATCCTTATTATTTAAAGAGGGATCCGTTCCAGACTTTTTTATATACCCAAAGGCCGGCAACGTCATTTAAAATAGGGGAACTGCCTTTATTGCAGTACGCCGTTTCATCCCTGAAAGTTGTCGGCATTATGAGCAGAAGAGGGAGATATTTTGCTATGGTTCAGACGCCTGGAGGAAGGTCTTATATAGTTACCGACGGTTCTTTGGTAGGCGTAAGCAGGGCAAAAGTTGTTTCCATAACGTCAAACGCCATACATTTAATAGAAAGAACTTATAATATTTTAGGTCAAATGCGGTCAATGAATTTAGTCATGCCGTTGCAATAGAACAATAACAATAAAGATAAAAATACGACAAATATGATATTTATTAAATTTTAGCGATGGAGAAAATAATATGAAAAAAAGAAAATTATTATTCGCGTCTTTTATATTTATGTTGTTCTTTGTTTTGTCCGCCGGAATTACTTTATCGTCGGCTTATGCCGGACAAAAAACCGACGGCGGCGGAGTCAAAAAATTCTTCGTAGATCCTTCCGATATGAGGGTCAGCTTCAATTTTCAGAATGCTAACGTTTCCGACGTAATAAGAATGATAGCAAAGGTTTCCAATATGAACGTTTTGATAGGCTCAAACGTGAAAGGAACGGTTACTATGAAAATGAAAGACGTTCCGCTGAAAAATATATTATCCCTTATATTAGAGGCTTACGGTCTAGGCATGATAAAAAAAGACGGAATATATTATATAAACTCTACCGGAACTATAGCGACCGTAGTCTCGTCGGAGAAAAAAGCGAGAGCGATTTCCGAGCATAAAGTAACGAGGCTCGTTCCAATTAATTACGTTTCGGCAAGCGGTTTGATGACTAAAGTAAAGTCTGTTTTAAGTTCGCAGGGCAGTGTCGTTTACGATAAATCCCTTCATTCTCTGCTGATTACCGATATCCCAAGCCGCGTTGCGAGAGCCGTAAGATTGGTAAAAATGCTAGATAAAAGAACGCCTGAAGTCGAGATTATAGCTAAGATGGTCGAGGTGGACAAAAATTATACTAATAATTTAGGTATTAACTGGAGCGGAAATATTGCTATACCTCCTACCGTAGGCAGCCCTTCGTTTAGCGGACAGGCTTCTTCTTCCGGCGGTACCGGTGGAACATTCACAATCGGAATATTAAATCATAACGGCGTTAATTTTAATGCTACTCTTAATGCTCTCGCAAGCTTATCAAAGGAAAAATCAATTGCTTCACCTAAAGTAGTGGTTCTTAATAACGAAACTGCCACAATAGGAAAGACCCTTAATTTGTCCTATATATTGCCTTCTACCGGCGTAGGCGGTACTTCTACCATACAATCTGTTTCTCTGCCGATTACCTTGCAAATAACTCCCCATATTATGGCTAACGGCAATGTTAAACTTGGTATAAACTTTACTAACACTACCGCCGTAGCGCCTCCTTCGGTGGGCATCGGTGTTACGCCTACGACTTCTACCGATCAAGAGACTATAAATTCTACAGTTATTGTTAACAATGGACAAACGGTGGTTATCGGCGGTGTTTATGTTGTAAGCAGATCTGTGACTAATAGCGGAATCCCCGGACTTATGAGCATACCCCTATTGGGCTGGCTTTTTAAAGCTCGAAATATATTGAATCAAAAGGATGAATTGTTGATTTTTATTACGCCGAAAATAATAAACGGCTAAAAAAAAGAAAAAAAAGTGTCAGATTTATTTATTTGCTTACTCCTGATTGAATCTGCTGAATTTTTTGAAATTTAGCTTGATTCCATACTCCAATTGCATTATACTATAATAATAAAGATTGGAAAAGGAGTGATTGTTTTATGAAAAGACAAACAAGCGTAAGAATCGATAATGGATTTTATAAAAGTTCCAAAGAAGTTTTTGATGCCCTCGGATTAAGTCTCGGAGATGCCGTGAATTTATTTTTGGCGGCCGTATCTATCGAGAAAAAAATCCCTTTTGAATTAGCACTGCCTTCCGACGATATTAAAAAACGAATAGAAAATATAGAGAACAATATAAATACCGAGATATACAAAACAGCAGAGGATTTGTTTAAAGACCTAGATATTTAACAAATAAAAGATGCTTGATATTAAAATCGAAAAGCATTATAAAAAGGATATTGAGCGGGATAAACTTAGCGGTAAGTATTCAAAATTAGATTTCAGTATCCTTAAAAATATAATTATTAATCTGCAGGAAGAAAAGGCTATAGATTTAATATATAAAAGGCATGATTTAAAAGGCAATTCTAAAGGTTATGAAACAATTCATATAAAAAATGATTGGTTATTAATTTTTAAAATCGATAAAGAATCTCAATCCCTCTATCTTGTTGCATTAGGAACTCATAATCAGGTCTTTAAGAAATTATATTAAATTAATTAATATTTAATGTTGACGGACGTTCAAAATTCAAAAGACGGAAGAGGCATAGCCATAGATAAAGTCGGGATAAAAAACCTTCATTATCCTATATCGGTTCTCGATAAAGCAAAATCATTCCAGCATACCGTGGCAGACATAAATATGTACGTTGACCTTCCGCATTATTTCAAAGGCACGCATATGAGCCGCTTCTTAGAGGTTTTAAACCAATACAGGGGCGAAATAAGCATAGTTAATTTTCCCGATATTTTAAGAAAAATAAAGAAAGTTTTAAACGCAGGTTCCGCATCCGTCGAAATTGAATTCCCGTATTTTATAGAAAAAACCGCTCCCGTCAGCGGAAAGAAAAGCCTTATGGAGTATATCTGCTATTATAACGGAACGATTAAGAGTAAAAATCATTGTCATTCCTGCATATCATTGCCTGCATCATTGTCAACGCACGCCGTTGACGCAGTCAATGACGGCAAAACCGATATAAATGAGGTTACGGACGCAGACAAGAATAAAAAAAAGAGCGCAAAAGATGAATGCGATAAGGACGACGAAAGCGTAATAATAATCGGCGTCAAGGTGCCGATAAACACTCTTTGTCCGTGTTCAAAAGAAATATCGAAATATGGGGCGCACAACCAGAGGGGCGTAGTTTCGGTTTCGATAGAGTTCGATAAACTGATATGGTTTGAAGATATTATAGCCGATGTTGAATCGTGTGCCAGTTCCCCAATTTATTCGCTGTTAAAGAGGGAAGACGAGAGGTTTTTGACCGAGCATGCTTACGAAAATCCTATGTTTGTAGAAGACGTCGCAAGATGCGTAGCCGGAATACTCAAAAAGAATAAAAATATTAAGCGTTTCAAAGTAGAGGCGGAAAACTTTGAAAGCATTCATAACCATAACGCTTATGCTATGATAGAGGGTTAAAGAAATAATGATGTCAGAATTCAATTCTGACATCATTATTTCTGGCAATATTATTTCTATGAATTGCTTAGTTATTAATGTTATCCGGAGGTAAGTAAAAATGCTCAGATTTTTGACGGCGGGAGAGTCGCACGGCAAGGGACTTGTTACCATAATCGATAATTTTCCTGCGGGCGTAAAAATAGACGAAGAGTTTATGAACGAAAAATTGAGGCTTAGGCAGTCGGGCTACGGCAGGGGCGCAAGGCAGAAAATAGAAACCGATAAAATAGAATTTTTATCCGGAGTCAGGGGCGGGTTAACGACTGGCTCGCCTATTTCGTTTTTTATAAAAAACAAGGATTACGAAAACTGGCGTGACAGGATGGACGCATATAAACCTGTTCCGGAAGAAAGCAAAATCCATATACCCAGACCCGGTCACGCCGATTTTACCGGTACGATAAAATTTGGGTTAGACGATATTAGAAATGTTTTGGAGCGTTCCAGCGCAAGGGAAACTGCGTCGAGGGTTGCAGTCGGAGCGATTTGCCAGATATTTTTGAAAAATTTCGGCATCGAGTTTGTCTCTGCCGTGCTGAACATCGGCGGAGTCGGGAGGGATAAAAAGGTGTCAGAATTGAATTCCGACACCTTTTTCCATATCGACCTTTTCGACGAAACTATCAGGCAAAATATCGAAAACTCCGAGCTCCGCATGCCTTATCCGGAACTTGAAGAAAAAACTAAGGCTTATATCGACAAAATGAAAGCCGAAGGCGATACCGTCGGCGGACTGATTATCGCTCA
>JAJYWW010000016.1 GCA_021791295.1 bacterium
AAATAATGCCCTCTATAGCGGCGTTAAAAGATTCCAAGCGGCTCTGCGTTGTTTTTTTCATATAATTACAATTTCCAGTTTAACTCTTTATATAAAAAATTCTGCATATTTTTCATATCTTTGTCGTAATCTTCATCGTCTAAATTCATTTTGTGTTCTTCGTCGTGAACGTATCCGAAAAGATGAAGAATGCCGTGTATGACAAGCAGAGCTATCTCCCTGCGAAAACCTTTTTTATAATAATATCGCGGATAGTTTTCATTATCGTTGTTTTGGGATATCCACTCCGATTTTTCCCAAAACTCGCGGTTTTTGAGGTAGTTTTTTTGCGCAACGGACGGCGATATATATATTTCGCCGATATGATAAACACTGTTTTCCCATTCTTTAATTTCAAACGACAGTACATCGGTAGCTTTATTTTGATTTCTGTAGGTTTTATTCAACGTTTTAATATAATTTTCCGAACAGAAAATTATATTTATTTCATAATAGCCGCAATAAAGTTTGTTTACGGAATTTTTAACGATATAACGGACTAACCTTTTGTTTATTTTCGATTTTCTCTGAATATCCGTTATATTTATTATCGATTTTGCCTGCTTCACTTTTATCCGCGCCTCCACTCTGCCTGTCTATATATGGAATTCTTTGATGAAAAACGGAATTCAAAACTTTTACGAAAGCATCGCCTATAATATGAAGATCTTTCAGCGTCAATTCACATTCGTCAAGCTGTCCGTCGGTATAAATTCTATTTATAGTTTTTCTGACCATCTGTTCAAGTCTTGACGGCGATATATTCGACATCGACCTCGATATAGCTTCTACGGAATCGGCCAGCATAATTATTCCGGCCTCTTTAGTCTGCGGTTTTCTACCTGCGTATCTGAAAGCGTCGCTTGAAATGTGCGCGCCTTTATTTTCGTTATACGCCTTTTCGTAAAAAGACCCTATCATAGAAGTACCGTGATGTTCGGCGATTATGCTTTCTATTTTATTTCCGAGTTTATATTTTTTTGCAAGTTCCTGGCCGTCTTTTACATGCGAAGCTATAATCAAACTGCTCATGGTAGGAGAAAGTTTGTCGTGCGGATTTTCGGAATTTACTATATTTTCTATAAAATAGTTAGGCTTTGTTATTTTTCCTATATCGTGATATAGACTCGCAACTCTTGCAAGAAGAGGGTTGGCTCCCACAGCAGTAGCGGCAGATTCCGCAAGGGTAGAAGTCATTATCGAATGCTGGTAGGTGCCGGGAGCCGCTATAGAAAACTGCCTGAGCAAAGGGTTGCCGGCGCTTGAAAGTTCAAGCAGTTTAAAATCTGTCGTAAAGCCGAACATGCTTTCCAAAACCGGAATAAGCCCTATAACCATAATAGAAGAAATTACGCCTGATAAAAAAGCCGAAACGACGGCATAAAAGGTTTGAACGTTTATAAGATTAAACCCTATCAACGCAAATGCCGATACCATTACTACATTTATCAATCCGGTAATGACGCCGGCTCTGATTACTCTTCCCCATGAAGAAAAGTCGAAAACTTCATAAGAAGCGATAAAACTTCCCGCAAACGTGTATACCATAAAAAAAATAGAGTTTTTAAAAATTATCGACGTCAATATAGAAAAAAGCGCTATATAAACAACCGAAACTTCAGAATTTAAAATTATCCTTACCAGCATGGGTCCAAAAGCGAAAGGGATCAGGTAATATACGTCGCTTTTATCGATAAAAGGAAAATATAAGGAAAGCGCGTTAGAAAATATAATTCCGGCTTTTATCAATAATATGGAAAACAATAAAACCGTAATTACAAAAAGTATATTTTTAAAATCTAACGTAGTTCTGAATTTTTTTATATATCTGTATGGAAAAATATAGGACAGCGACAAAAGAATAGTTATTACTAAAAATAATCCTATCAAAGACGGTATATTATTTTCTAATTTAAATTTAGAATCGTACGTATTTAATTCAAGGGCTTTCGACTTGGCTATGAGCTCTCCCGCTTTTATCAAAAGCGAGCCTTTGTTAACGCGTATCAGAATAGGCTTATTTTCTTTTTTAACTATTTCTATTTTTTTTAACGTAAGATATTTTGAGTAAACAATATCGGGTTTTATAATATTGTAAGTAATATCGTAAATATCGAAACGCATATAATCGGGCAGAAAATTTAAATATTTTACGGTATAATAATAAGCAAAACTTTTTACCTTTTTAGAAGTAAAAAAAATTTGAGGGTAGTTTACGATTTTTCGCCTGTTTGTTACCGTGTTTTTTATTTCTATGTTTTTGCCGTACGACGGCGGTTTAGATAAAACCCCTGTTTTATAAACGTTCGAAACTATTTTTAAAATATAATTTTCTACGTTTTTGTTGTAATTCAAATAATAAAATTCATCGAGAACGTTTTTGTTTAATTTTACTCCTAATTTAGACTCGAATATATTTTCCGTAATATTCTGATTTTCTTCATTCGGCTTATGTTCGTCCTTATATGTTCTTGCTATGGAAAAAGCTTTTTTTATCCTCCTGATTAAACTTGTTTTAATTTCCGGATAATACAGATAAGCATCAGGACTTGCGGCTATTTTCTTTTTTAAAATTGCGTTAGTCGCTTTAGTATTAACGTATCTGAAACTTCTTTTGGCTATTACCGTTTTTCTAGCTATTTCTCCCGCTTTATACTTATTTTTTATAAATTCCAGACCGTTATAAAGCAGAAAAGTCAATAATACCGAAGCTATTAAAAGAATTATTAAAAGGGCTGAATAACGGCTTTTGATTTCAATTGAATTATTTTTTAAAAATTCTAAGAATTTAGTTCTTTTCATATGCTTTTATTATATCGCGGACTAATTTATGCCGCAGGACGTCTGTTTCGTCGAAATTTACCACTTCTATGCCGACGATATTTTTTAAAATTTTGCTTGCTTTTATAAGTCCGGAATCTTTATCGGAAGGCAAATCCGTCTGAGTAATATCGCCGTTTACTACTATCTTAGAGCCGGAACCTATTCTTGTCAGCATCATTTTCATCTGTTCGTTGGTGGCATTTTGCGCTTCGTCAAGTATTATAAACGAATTGTTTAAAGTCCTTCCTCTCATAAAGGCTATGGGAGCAATCTCGATAACATCCGTTTCTATAAGCCTCATTGCTTTTTCGAATTCCGCCATTTCATACAGGGCATCGTATAGCGGACGCAAATAGGGATTTATCTTTTGCGCTATATCTCCCGGCAGAAAACCTAATTTTTCTCCTGCCTCCACTGCCGGACGCGTCAAAATTATCCTATCGAAAATTTTACTCTGAAATAAAGATATAGCGCATGCCATTGCGAGATAAGTTTTTCCGGTTCCTGCCGGACCTATACCGATAACTACGTCGTTTTTAAAAATTGCATCCGTGTATTTTTTCTGGTTTGGAGTCCTCGGCGCAATATTTTTCTTTCTCGGGGTTAGAAGAATAGAAGGATATAAGTGTGCGGCAAGGTTAATTTCAGGACTGTCCATTTTTAATTTTGCCAGTCTTTTTAAATCCGCGTCGGTTATAGCTTCGTTTGATTTAAACAGGTGCATCAAATCCTTTATAAAAAAACCGGCGGTACGTATATTCTTTTTTAATCCTTTAACTATAACTGTATTGCCCCTGACGGACATATCTACGTCGAATTCGGATTCTATAAGACTTTTAATACCGGAGGAAGGATTTGAAAATTTATTAAAAAGCTCCATATCTTCAAGTTCTATCTTCTCGGTATCGTTCTTTTCATGCTTTATTAAGGCAAAAGAACCGCTTTCGTCCTTTAAGCGTTTATCGTCTCTGCGCAAATTTTGTTTTTTAATTACCTCTTAAAAATATATATAAAAAATTATACAATGTTATATATTATATTGTATAATTATAATGACTTAAAAAATTATCCGCTTCTTTCGATTATAACATTATTGTTAAAAAAGTCAAAAATAACTATTTGCGGCGCCGCCGCAAAATGGAACACAAAACGGCAAAAGGAATGTATTAAATGAAACTGAACAAAAAACATATATTTTTATTAACGGCCTCGATTGCGGTTTTAATCGCAGGCTCATATTTTTTGGTAAAATTTTTCTTTTTTCCGTTATCCGTTTCAGCGACGCGGAATAAAATAAAAAATCCGAGTTTTAAACAAATTATGGGCATGCAGCCTGCATCTATAACGGCCAAACCATCCGGAAAAAAAGGGCCGGTCAAAAAAATAAATAAAAAAGTTTACGAACCGGATTTAACTAAACCCCTCGATTGCAGAAGCCTTAACGTCTTTCTTTGCACCGTAAAATATTTGCGATACTTAAAGTATCTCCCTATTTCTTTGACCTACGACGGAAAATATAAATTTTCTTTTCCGATACCGGAAAATCTTAAAAAAATCGCTTATTCTTACGGCTGGAACGAACAAAATCCTTTGATTATAGGCGCAATTGCAAAATATCTTTACGAATCAGGCAGAATTAAAGACGGGGATTACGACGGAC